>NZ_SSOH01000058.1:0-8478 GCF_029873155.1 Pseudomonas sp. BN515
TCGACGCCGGCCGCCTGCGCCAGGTCAACCAGCGCGACTCCTCCGATTACGAAGACATGAGCATCACCACGGTGGGCGTGAAGAACATCCGCGCGCGCCAGACCACCAGCGACGCCTTCGACTTCGCCAACCTCAGCTACAAGTGGAATGACGCCCTCACCGCCGGCTACGGCTTCGGTCGCCTGGACGACTTCTACCGCCAGCACCTGCTGAGCCTGAACCACCTGTTGCCACTCGGCGACGGCCAGAGCCTGAAGAGCGACCTGCGCTTCGCCCGTTCCACAGACGAAGGCGGCAGCAATGTCGACAACAAGGCCTTCGGCGCCATGTTCACCTACGGTATCGGTGGCCACGCCCTGGGCCTGGGTTACCAGCGCATGAGCGGCGACACCGGCTTTGCCTACGTCAACGGCAGCGACGCCTACCTGGTGAACTTCGTGCAAATCAGCGACTTCGCCAACCGCGAAGAACGCTCATGGCAAGCCCGCTACGACTACAACTTCGCCGCTGTGGGGATTCCCGGGTTGACCTTCATGACCCGCTACCTCAGCGGCGACGACGTGGAACTGGGCGCCGGTCGCGAGGACGGCAAGGAATGGGAGCGCGACACCGACATCGCCTACGTAGTGCAAAGCGGCCCGCTGAAGAACCTCGGCCTCAAATGGCGCAATGCGACCGTGCGCTCGACCAATTTCGGCAACGACCTGGACGAGAACCGCCTGATCCTCAGCTACACCCTGCCGCTCTGGTAACGCCGAGGATCTGTGGGAGCGAATTCATTCGCGAAAACGGACCGCAGGTTCGCCCTGGGTGTCCCAAGGGGCCGCTACGCGGCCATCGCGAATGAATTCGCTCCCACAAGCAAGGCCTCAGCTCTTGTAGGTTGGCGCAGAGCGCAGCGAAGCCCAACACAACGGATTCCACCCGCCAGCATTTGTAGGAGCGAGCTCTGCTCGCGAACCTTCCGAGCCGGCCCCTTTCGCGAGCAAGCTCGCTCCTACACAAAGCTGTGCTGCGTATTTCGATCGACCTACGGCATCCGGCAGCACCCACCTATACGTAGGTTGCGGCTGAGCTACGCGAAGCCCAACGAACGCGCGTTCCGGCAGCCGAGCACCATCACTGCTTGTAAGGCTCCAGAGCCGCTTCCTTCGGGCCCTTCAGCATCCACACCACCAGCTTCGCCGGCTTGGATTCGCTGGCGTTGCGCGATTGCAGGTGGACGCTGCCAGCGGGTTCGTACCAACTTTCGCCCGCCTTATAGTGCTTGGCTTCCTCGCCCTTGAGCTGGGAGATCACCTCCCCTTCCTCCACGTAGGCGAACACCGAACCCGCATGAATGTGAGCCACGGAGCGCTGCCCTGGCGCATAGTCCACGGTCAGCAGGATGGCCTGCTTACCAGGTGCGTTGAGCAACTTGTGATCCTGCAGGATGCTGACTTGCTCCTGGCCCTCGCCCGCTTCGTGCGCATACGCCAGGGGGAGGTTCAACAGCACCAGGCCGGCGGCCAGGGCACTCAAAGTCTTCAGATTGCGCATGGTTGGCCTCACTCGCTCGGGATTTTGCGGAAGCCGACTGCCAGCCGATTCCAGGAATTGATGGTGCTGATGGCAAGGGTCAGGTCCACGCGCTCGCGCTCGCTGAATTCTTCCGCGAGTTGGGCGTAGTCCTCGTCTGGTGCGTGGGTTTCAGAAAGGCGCGTCAGGGCTTCGGTCCAGGCCAGCGCAGCACGCTCGCGCGGTGTGAAGAAGGGGCTCTCGCGCCAGACGGCCACCGCGTAAAGACGGCGTTCGGTTTCGCCGCGCTTGCGGGCGTCCGTGCTGTGCAGGTCGACGCAGAAGGCGCAGCCGTTGAGCTGCGATGCACGCAGCTTCACCAGCTCGATCAGCGGCTTTTCCAGCGGCAGTTTGCTCACCGCGGCGTCCAGGGCGAGCATCGCCTTGAGGGCATCGGGGGAAGCGGCGTAGAAATCCAGGCGTGGGGTCATCGGGGCATCCTCGGGGTGGGAAGGGATGCCTTCAAACTACTGCTGGCGGGGTCTTTGACCTACGGCCAATTGGCCTGAATACGGGGAGGCCAATCCTGAGCCAGAAGCGACTGTGGGAGCGAATTCATTCGCGAATGAATTCGCTCCCACAGAAAGGTAAAGCGGATCTCAAGCCTTGAGCTTGTGGGTCCAGTCCAACAGGCTGCGCCACAGGCAAATGCCGACGAAGTAGGCCGACGCCAACCACCAGATGCCCAGCACCAGCGACTTGTAGAACGGGTGCTGGAGGATGAGGAGCATGCTGCTGATCATCCACACGAAGGTGACCACGATGTTCAGCGGCATCAGCTTGCGCACCCGGAACGGGTGGAGGAATTTCAGCTTGGTCAGGGTCAGCGCGGCGAGTACGCAGATCAGCAGCAGGCTCACCACCGCCGGCGGGTCGATGATCCAGACGTACAGCGCCACCACGTTCCAGGCTGCGGGGAAACCGACGAAATAGTTGTCGCTGCTCTTCATGTTCAGGTTGCAGAAACAGAACAGCGACGACACCAGGATCAGGCTCACCGCCACCAGCGCCGTGTGATCCGGCAGGTCGATGTAGCGGTAGATGAAGATCGCCGGGATGAACACGTAGGTGAGGTAGTCGATCACCAGGTCCAGCGTGGAGCCATCGAAGTTCGGCAGCATGGTGCTGGTCTGCACGCGGCGCGCGAGCGTGCCATCGAGGCCGTCGACCAGCAGGGCCGCACCGAGCCAGAGCAGGCAGTCGCGGGGTTGGTTGTCGAATAGGGCGAGAATGGCCATCAGGGCCAGCACGACGCCGGTGGCGGTGACACCGTGAGCGGACCAGGCCTTGGCTTTGTTGACGGCAGTGATGTTGGTGGACACGAGGCAGCTCTGCTCAGAATGGTGGGTTACAGAATCGATAGACCGCGATTATGCGTCAGCTGCTTCAGGGCCTTCAGACTTTTGTGAATCCGGCCATGTCGCTTTCAGACATCTTCACCTTGCATATTCGAGCCTAGGTCATCCGCGCCGGACGGCAACGTCCAACACCGCACGATCATCGGGAAATAGCGCCCATCGGCACGGGCTTGCAGCCAGGCGCGCAAGGTTGCACCCTTGCGCCCTTTCCGCCGCGAACCACCTTCATGAGCGCCCCGTCCGATCCCACCCGCTGCCCGCTTTGCGGCCAGAGCAACCAGTGCACCCAGGTCGATCCCACGCGCGCCGGGCAGGCATGCTGGTGCTTCACGGCAACGATCGATCCCGCTGCGCTCGAACGCATTCCTGCGCAAGACATTGACCGCGCCTGCCTGTGCCCCCGCTGCGCACAGGCGCTGCCACCCGATGCACCAAACTGATGCGCCTTGATCGTTTTTTGAGCAACTTCGCCGAGTTCAACCGCCTCGACGCTCGCCTGCTGCTGGCCGCCGGTCGGATTCGGGTCGATGGTCATCCGGTCAGCGACGGTCGCATCGACATCCGCGAGTTCAATCGCGTGGAACTCGACGAACGCGTGCTCCAACCCGGCAAGCCCGCGCGCTATTTCATGCTCTACAAGCCCTCCGGTCACGTCAGCGCCACCGAGCACCCGGAGCATCCCACCGTGCTCGACCTGCTCGACGAGCCCGACAAGCACGAACTGCATCTGGGCGGGCGACTGGACCTCACCACCACCGGCCTGCTGCTGATCACCAACGACGGGCACTGGTCACGCCGGCTCACCCTGCCCGGCAGCAAGCAGCCCAAGGTCTACTACGTGGAAACCGAGCAGCCCATCGAAGCCGAGTACATCGAGACCTTCGCCCAAGGGCTGTACTTCGCCTTCGAGGACCTCACCACCCTCCCCGCCCAGCTGGAGATCCTCGACACACGCGCCGCCCGCCTGACCCTGCACGAGGGCCGTTATCACCAGGTGAAGCGCATGTTCGGCCACTTCCGCAACCGCGTCGTGCGCCTGCATCGGGAGAGCGTCGGCCCGCTGCAACTGGACCCGCACATGCAGCCGGGCGACTACCGGTCGCTCACAGCTGAAGAAGTGGCCTGCTTTTAGCTAGAAACATTCCGAGTCACATCGGGATCGAATAAACCGACGAACTGCAAGAATTTTTCCTTTCAATGAGCTTGCAGGGGTAAAGAGGCCCTGCTTAAATCGAACCCAAGGTCAGAGCGTGACCAAAGAGTCACGACGATCGTCTAAGCGTTCCCTGCGGCATCCTGTGCTCTGCACTCGTAGGTTCCCTGCCTGGTTAGAAGACCCCGTCCGGTGCTTGAAAAAGCGCCGGAACCCGCCGTCTTTTTTCGACCTAACCGCTTGAAATATAAAGAATTTTAAAAATTTCCGTCTGACATTCGATTGTCATCGAAAGACGTTTTCCTACTGCCAAGACTTAGAGCGGGCCAAGCCGTTGAGAGGGCCCGCATGACCCATCTGCGCCAGGAGGAAACGACATGAGGCCGGAAACCGCCATCGTCGAGATTCACAGCCAGTACAAGGTTTACACGGAGTTCTACGGCAACCCGGAAGCCAAGGAGACCATCATTCTGGTCAACGGCTCCTTGTCGACGACTGCCTCGTTCGCGCAGACAGTGAAATACCTGCAACCGCACTTCAACGTGGTGCTCTTCGACGAGCCCTATGCCGGCCACTCCAAGCCGCATAACGACAACACCCGCTTCATCAGCAAGGAGACCGAGGCCGACATCCTCCTCCACCTGATCGAGCACTTCCGGGTGGATTACCTGGTGTCCTTCTCCTGGGGCAGCGTTTCCGCCCTGCTCGCCCTGGCCCAGTGCCCGGCGCGCATCAAGAAGGCCGTGGTGACCTCCTTCTCGCCCATCCTCAACGAACCGATGATGGACTACCTCACCCGTGGCCTGGACTGCCTCGCCGCCATCGACCGCGACGCCGTGGGACACCTGGTGAACAACACCATCGGCAAGCACCTGCCGAGCCTGTACCAGCGCTTCAACCACAAGCACTGCTCCAACCTGGACGAGCACGAATACCTGCAGATGCACTACCACATCCGCCAGGTGCTCAACATGGATTCGCGCTGCTACGTGGATTGCCTGGCTGACGTGGACATCCCACTGCTGTTCATCAACGGCGACCGCGACGAGTACACCTCCGCCGAGGATGCCCGCCACTTCGCCAAGCACGTACGTGATTGCCAGTTCGCCACCATCGACAACGCCGGCCACTTCGTCGACGTCGAAAACAAGGCAGGCTGGCTGCAAACCCAGCAGGCGATGCTGGGCTTCCTCAAGTCCAAGGCCACCAAGGGCATCGCTCGCCCACAGGTTGCCGACTACCAGGCCGTTGCCGTTTGAACGCGTGGCCGCCCGGGCAGGTGCAAGTATTTCAGTAACTTGTGACTGCCTCGGGCTTCACCTAGCCGATCGCTTCTGGTAAAAATGGCACCCTTCGCGGGCGTCGTATAATGGCATTACCTGAGCTTCCCAAGCTCATGACGAGGGTTCGATTCCCTTCGCCCGCTCCAAAATCCCCTGACTAAGCCCCTGATTCATGAGTTTTTTTCGTTTCTGGGCTCTGGCAGTGTCGATGAAGTGTCGAAATCTGCCTATCTGCTTCTCACGCGTGGATACCGCTCAAGAAAGCTGATCGCCCACAAAAGCGCCCAGCATTCCGCAAGCACGATGAATCCTACCCAGAGAAACGTCGCGACTTTGGCGAAGTGGAACTTCCGGGTTTGCCGTCAGGTGCGAGTTTTCTTCTGCTCAGGTGATCGATATCTTCATAGGCAGTTTGTCGACCGACTTAATCTGCTGGTCGTAGTCAACTGGCTCGTCCAGGCGGATGCTAGAACAGGCATGCCTGTTTTCCTTTCTGATCCGCCACCGGTCGGCGTCCTGCTCAACTCCATAAGCGTCAGAGGGCCTTGCTGGGCAAACTGCCGACAGGGGTAACGCAAGTTGCCCCGCTGCGGCGGCGGTCCCTCGGTCACGAGCCAATGGAGCTTACGCAATGTCGGTAATCGAACCACTGTTGCTAAGCACCGTGCGCATTTGCACCTATGCAGGGTCGCGCGTACTGACCAATGCCAGCGGCTTCTTTTTCACGCGGGACGAGCGCCTGTTCCTGGTCACCAGCCGGCATGTGATGCTGGATGCGTCGAGCCGACATTTCCCTGACCGCCTCGAAATCGAGCTGCACACCGATCGGCATAATTTGGCGCGTTCCTGCAGCTTCTCCGTGCCGCTGTATCGTGACGGTAAGAGCCTGTGGCGCCAGGGGCAGGATACGGCAGGTGGTATCGATGTCGCGCTGATCGAGATGGAGCGTGCGGCGTTGCCGAGCGAGATGGTTTACCACGCTTTCACACCGGGGCACCTGCAGTCTCCCAGCGACCTGATCGAGGTCGGCACTGCCCTGTTGGTGGTGGGATTTCCCTTGGGATTCCACGACAGCCTGCATCACATGCCGGTGGTACGGCATGCCATTGTTGCCTCTTCGTTCGGCCTACGTTTCCAGGGGCAGGGCTATTTCCTCACCGACGCACGCACCCACCGTGGCACAAGCGGAGCACCGGTGGTGATGCGGATGATGGATGATTGCAGGAGCTCGGAGGATCTGCCCTGGATCTTGCTCGGCATTCATTCGGCGCGCCTCGATCTGGGCAGCCGCGACCTGGTACAAGACGAAGCGCTTGGACTCAACTGTACCTGGTATGCCGATATCCTGATGACCCTGAGTGCAAACTGACGGATGAGGCAGTTGTAATCGGCGCAGAGATCATTTGACGTGGAGGCCTCTGACGATGGGCAGGCAGGACTCCCTCGCTTTCGCGCAGGCCGCAGGCTGCGCTCAGCCCTCGATCGCCAGTGCATTCTGGTTTGACTTTGCTGAGCCAGGGCTGCAGTCAGTGCGGCCTTGTCTGACATGCGTCCCTCCTTGGGCCTGATCCTGAGGTTGAAGCCGTGCGCGGCACCTAGGCCCTCAAGATCAGCACTCCGGGGAGCTGAAGATAGGCGTGCCGTTCTGGTCGATGCGCAAAATCTTACTCAGCGCGTGCTGGGCAGCGGATGCCGCATCGGACAGCAATTTGAAACACGCCTGGTCGCATACCAGGTGATAGATGGGTTCGGATGTCAGTCCGTGTTTTCTAATCGCAACGAATGCAAGCACACGGCCGCCGCTCACTTCGGCTGTGCTCCAAGCCACATAGCCTGGAAATTCTCGCCTTTTCATGACGTTCTCAATCATTGGGGAGTGAGATTGAAGTGGCCTAATGATTCTGGACACCCCGATAGGGCGTTAAGCTGCGCCCAAGCAAGAGGTGTTCATGAGCAGAAGATCATTCAGTCCGGAATTCAAACTCGAGGCCGCCAGCCTGGTGGTCGATCAAGGCTATTCCATACCGGCAGCCTGCAAGGCGATGGGGGTAGGCCCAACTGCCATGCGGCGCTGGGTCGAGCAATTGACCCTGGAGCGCCATGGCAAGACGCCGGAGCACAGCAAGGCCATGACGCCGGAGCAGCGGCGAATCCAGGAGCTGGAGGCCCAGGTGCGGCGGCTGGAGCGGGAGAAAGAGATCTTAAAAAAGGCTACCGCTCTCTTGATGTCAGACGCCCTCGATTAGTGCGCTTAGTCGAGTCATTGGGTGAGCACTATCCACGGGCAGAGCTTTGCCGGCTGTTCGGCATCAATCGCAGCAGTGTCTATGCCGCCGCTAAGTCAGCAGCTCGCGGTAATCAGCCGCACGCCAGGTTGCGACAGCGCTTGGTGGAGCTGCATGTCCAGAGTCGGCGTTCGGCAGGCGCCCGGACGCTCGCGGCGGCTTTGCGCCAGGAAGGCTGGGCAGTGGGTCGATTCCTGGCCGGCCGTCTGATGAAAGAGGCCCAGTTGTTCAGCTCGCAACGCCGTCGACACCGTTACCGCCCAACTGAGGGTGAGAGTGCCAAAGCGTCGAACGAACTGGACCGGCAATTCCGCACCCACGGCCCCAATCAGGTGTGGTGCGGTGACGTGACGTACATCTGGGCCGGCGGGCGCTGGATCTACTTGGCCGCGATCATGGACCTGTATGCGCGGCGGATTGTGGGTTGGGCAATGTCCGATCGTCCGGACTCGCAGCTTACCGGACGTGCTTTGCGCGTGGCCTATGAGGCTCGCGGTTGCCCCGCCGGCGTGCTGTTTCACTCCGACCAGGGCAGCCACTACAGCAGTCAGGAATTTCGACAATTGCTCTGGCGGCATCGAATCCGCCAGAGCATGAGTCGTCGCGGCAATTGCTGGGACAACGCCCCGATGGAGCGTTTCTTCCGGAGCCTCAAATCCGAATGGATACCGGCTTCGGGTTACGCCAGCCAAGCCGAAGCAGAGGCTGATGTACTGCGCTACCTGACCGACTACTACAACCACCGACGGCCACACAGCTACAACAGCTACCAGACACCGGCACAGCGCGAAGCGCTGGCTGGATAGACCTAAACCGGTGTCCAGTTTTACTTGACCACTTCA
>NZ_SSOH01000059.1:0-73989 GCF_029873155.1 Pseudomonas sp. BN515
ACCGCGCAGTGGATCGAGGTGTTCCGCCAGGCCCGCGCGCTGGGTGCCGCGCAGCTGGGCTTTTCCGGCGGCGAACCGCTGGTGCGCCAGGACCTGGAGGAGCTGATCCGCGCCGCCCGCGAGCTGGGTTACTACACTAACCTGATCAACTCCGGCATCGGCCTCACCGAGGCGCGCGTCAACGCCTTCAGGGACGCCGGGCTGGACCATATCCAGATCAGTTTCCAGGCCGCCGACGAGGCGGTGAACAACCTGCTGGCCGGCTCGCGCAAGGCCTTCGCGCAGAAGCTGGCGATGGCCCGCGCGGTGAAGGCGGCGGGCTACCCGATGGTGCTGAACTTCGTCACCCACCGGCACAACATCGACCAGATCGAACGGATCATCGAGCTGTGCCTGGAACTGGAGGCGGACTTCGTCGAACTCGCCACCTGCCAGTTCTACGGCTGGGCCGAGCTGAACCGCGCCGGGCTGCTGCCGACCCGCGAACAATTGCAGCGCGCCGAACGCATCACGAATGAGTACCGGGCCAAGCTGGCGGCGGAAAAGCACCCCTGCAAGCTGATCTTCGTCACCCCGGACTACTACGAGGAACGCCCCAAGGCCTGCATGAACGGCTGGGGCAACCTGTTCCTCGACATCACCCCGGACGGCACCGCCTTGCCCTGTCACAGCGCGCGGCAGCTACCGGTACGCTTCCCCAACGTCAAGGAGCATGACCTCAAGCACATCTGGTACGAGTCGTTCGGCTTCAACCGCTTCCGCGGCTACGACTGGATGCCCGAGCCCTGCCGCTCCTGCGACGAGAAGGAGAAGGACTTCGGCGGTTGCCGCTGCCAGGCCTTCCTGCTCACCGGCGATGCCAGCAACGCCGACCCGGTCTGCTCCAAGTCGCATCACCACGGCCAGATACTGGCGGCGCGGGAGGAAGCGGAGCACGCCGCCAAGGGCCCGGAACAACTGACCTTCCGCAATGAGAAGAATGCACGGCTCATCGCCTCGAGCCGCTGAATCCATGAACAGCCGACTCGCACCAGCCCCCTGCGGCGAGCCACTGGCGGCTGGTACTGCGTGGCGAACAGCGAGCCAGTGACACGCGAGCAGGGTTTCTCAAGCCATCAGCTCTCGATGGCTCGCTTCAGCGCTGCCAGGCCATCCTCATAGATGGTGGTGAAGAGCGCAGTGGCTTCCGCGTCGCTGATGCCCTCGGGGATGAAGGAACCGAACCATTCCACGCGGGCGCCCTCGCCGTCGCTGCCCGGCACCACACGCAGGGTCGACTGGTAGTCGCGCACCGGCGCCGGGCCCTGGAGGATGGTGTAGCTGTAGCTGCGCTCGGCTTCGTTGAAGTCCAGCAGGCGCTCGATGATGGTGTCGCCGGCGACGCTCTTCAGCGTGCGCACGCGGCCTCCCTCGCTCAGGCTGCTCTGCGGAATGAACGGCAGCCAGTCGGGCAGCGAGTCGAAGCCGCCGATCAGTTGCCAGACCTGGTCGATGTCGGTGTTGAGGTCGATGAAAGCAGTGGCCTTGGCCATGATGTTTCTCCCGGGGCATTGGCCCCAAATGATCCGATGATGGGTTGTGCTGCGCCGGGCCGCGAGGCCCGGCGACTGAAGGTTCACACTGTCGGGACAGGTGCTACGGCGCTGATCAGGCCCTGGGCGCGCAGGTCGTTCCAGAACGCGGCCGGGATGACGGCGCTAAGCGCTGCATGGTCTTCGTTGGCGTGCAGCGGGCGGGTCGAACCGGGAATCGCGGCGACCACGGCCGGGTTAGCCAGGGCGAACTGCAGGGCGGCGGCTTTCACGTCGACGCCGTGGTCGCGGGCGACCGAGCGGATGCGCTCCAGCTTCGCCAGCACGGCCGGGCTGGCCTTCTGGTACTCGAAGTGTTCACCGCCAGCAGTCACACCCGAGCTGTAAGGGCCGCCGACGACGATGCCGACGCCCTGCTCCAGCGCCTGCGGCATCACCCGTTGCAACGCGCGCTCATGGTCCAGCAGCGAGTAGCGGCCGGCGAGCAGGAAGCCGTCGGGGCGCGGCTCGTCCAGGTCCAGGGTCAGCTCGATGGGCTCGACGCGGTTCACGCCCAGGCCCCAGGCCTTGATCACGCCTTCTTCACGCAGGCGGGTGAGCACGCGGAAGGCGCCGGTGCGGGCGATCTCGAACTGGGTTAGCCATTCGTCACCGTAGAAGTCCTGGGCGATGTCGTGGATCCAGACGATATCGAGGCGGTCGGTGCCCAGGCGCTTCAGGCTGTCCTCGATGGAGCGCAGGGTGGCGTCGGCGCTGTAGTCGTTGACGATGCGGTTGCGGTTGCCGTGCTCGAACAGGCCGCTTTTCTCGCCCAGCTCGCGGGCGGCCGGGTCTTCCAGTTCGTCGAGGATGATGCGGCCGACCTTGGTGCTCAGTACGTATTCGTCACGCGGGCGGTTGGCCAGGGCGGCGCCCAGGCGGGTTTCGGACAGGCCGGCGCCGTAGAAGGGAGCGGTGTCGAAGTAACGCACGCCGTTGTTCCAGGCGGCATCGACGGTGGCCTGCACTTCCTCGGCGGGCACGGCACGGAACATGTTGCCCAGCGGCGCGGTGCCGAAACCAAGGCGGGAGGGGATCAGGGACTTCAGACTCATGGGGGTTCTCCGGTTGGGGGGAGTCGCTTGTGAACTCCAGTGGCGGCAATCCTATGCCCGCCCAACCGAGACCGTCCAAGTCATAATTCGACAGACTTGAGACCTAGAGCATCATCAAGTCTCTTCCACCTGTTGGTCAGACCTTGGCGCCCGCCAGCACCATTTCACGGAAGTCGCCCACTATCGGCCGCAGGTCGACGCGGTGCCAGGCGGCCCACAGACCGGTGCTCTGGCCCAGCCAGGGCAGCTCTCGCAGCACCACGTTGGGGTTGCGCTCGCCGCCGATGCTCTGCTGGATCAGCGCCAGCCCAAGGCCCGCCGACACCAGGCCGATAGCGCTCAGCGGCTCGGCGGCTTCCAGGCGGATCTGCGGGGTAAAACCGGCGGCCACACAGTTGGCGAGGAAGCGCTCGCGGCCATTGGGCTGCAACTGGCCTTCCACCATGATCCAGTCCTGCTCGTGCAGATCCGCCGGCTCGATCACCGGTTTGTCCGCCAGCGGGTGATCCAGCGGCAAGGCGAGGTGCAGTGGGTCGTCGAATACGGGAGCGGCGAGCAGATCCGGGTCGTCCTCCGCCGGCGGTTCGCACACCAGGGCGATATCCAGGCTGCGCTGGCGCAGGCCCTCGAACTGCTCCCGGGCCGAGAGGTTATAGAGCGCGATGTGGATGCCCGGACGCTCCTCGCGTACGTGGCGCAGCGCCTCGGGCAGCACGCCGGCATGGATGGCATGGCTGACGTAGCCGATACACAGCCCGCCCGTCTCGCCCCGGCCCAGGCGGCGGCCGAGGGACTCCAGGCGCTCGGCGTGCTTGAGCAGCGCCTTGGCCTCGTGCAGGAAGGTGCGCCCGTCGGAAGTCAGGCGAAGGCGCTGCTGGCTGCGTTCGAACAGCTGCAGGCCGAGGCGCTCCTCCAGCTGGGCGATCTGCCGGCTCAGCGGCGACTGGGAAATGTGCAACTGTTCCGCCGCCTTGCCGACGTGCTCGACTTCGGCCACGGCGACGAAATAACGGAGTTGTCTGAGATCGAGCATAGACCCTCAAGGACTCAAGTATGTCGAATTAAGTTATGTACGATCTTACAAGCCACTCCTAGCATGGCACCAGATCCAGACGATTACCGGCACATCCCGTGCCCCCTGGATGAGGATCAACGACATGCAGATCGATCTCGGCGGCAAGACCGCCATCATCAGTGGTTCCACCGGCGGCATCGGCCTGGGCATCGCCCGCCAATTGGCCGCATCCGGCGCCGACGTAGTCATAGTCGGGCGCAATGCTGCCTCCGTTAACGAAGCCGTGGACGGCATCCGTGCCACCAACGGCAAGGCCCGTGGCGTGGTCGCCGATCTCGGCAACGCCGAAGGCGCACAGGCGCTGTTCGCCGCCGAACCCCACGCCGACATCCTGGTGAACAACCTGGGTATCTATAACGACGTCGACTTCTATGAGACCAACGACCAGGAGTGGCTGGACTTCTACGAGATCAACGTGCTCTCCGGCGTGCGCCTGGCCCGCCACTACACCCCCGGCATGGTCGAGCGCGGCTGGGGCCGGGTGATCTTCCTGTCCTCCGAATCGGGCGTGGCCATTCCGGCGCAGATGATCAACTACGGCGTCACCAAGGCCGCCAACCTCGCCGTCTCCCACGGCCTGGCCAAGCGCCTGGCGGGCACCGGCGTCACCGTCAACGCCATTCTCCCCGGCCCGACCTTCACCGAAGGCGTGGCGAATCTCGTGGCCGACGCCGTACGCCAGTCCGGCCGCACCGCGCGCGAGGAAGCGGATGAGTTCGTGCGCCGCGAGCGCCCCAGTTCCATCATCCAGCGGGTGGCCGAGGTGGACGAAGTCGCCGCACTGGTGACCTACGTCGCCTCGCCCTACTCTTCCGCGACCACCGGCGCCGCCTTGCGCGTAGACGGTGGCGTGGTGGACAGCATGGCTATCTGAAGCCGATTGGAAAATCCCATCATGGCCAACGCCTGCGCCTCCCTGCCCAGACGTGCAAGGTCAGAAGGTGCCCGGGTAGGCTCCGCCGTCGATCAGCAGGTTCTGCCCGGTGATGTACCCGCCGTGGACGCTGCACAGAAACGCGCAGTACGCCCCGAACTCCTTGGCATCGCCGAACCGCGCCGCCGGGATCGCCTGGCGGCGTGCCTGGGTGGTCGCCTGCAGGTCGCCGCTGGCCTGGCTCGCGGCCTGCAGGGTCTTCTGCAGGCGGGCGGTGTCGAAGGCGCCCGGCAGCAGGTTGTTCAGGGTCACGTTGCGCCCGGCCAGGCGCTGCTGACGGGCGAGCCCGGCGATGAAACCGGTCAGCCCGCTGCGTGCACCATTGGACAGGCCCAGGATATCGATTGGCGCTTTCACGGCGCCCGAGGTGATGTTCACAACCCGCCCGAAGCCACGCTCGGCCATGCCATCGACCACTGCCTTGATCAACTCGATGGGCGTGAGCATGTTGGCGTCCAGGGCCTTGATCCAGTCTTCCCGGCCCCAGGCGCGAAAATCACCCGGGGGCGGACCGCCTGCGTTGTTGACCAGGATATCGACCTGCGGGCACGCGCCGAGCAGGGCTTGGCGTACCGCCGGGTCGGCCACATCGCCAGCGACCGTGCGGACTTCGATGGCCGGGAAGCGGCTGCGCAGTTCGGCGGCCGTCTGCTCCAGGGTGGTGGCGGTGCGGGCGTTGATCACCAGGTTGACGCCCTCGCCGCCCAGGGCCTCGGCGCAGCCTTTGCCCAACCCTTGGCTGGCAGCGCAGACGATGGCCCAGCGGCCCTTGATACCTAGATCCATGTTGGCTCCTCGCTGAATTGATGCCTTGGACGTTTTCACCTGCGGCAGAACACTGGCCCCTTGCGGGAGCGATGGTTCCGCTCCGATTTATCCGCAGAAGGGCCCGCGCAGGCAATACACGACAGTGGCCTCGCAGCCTGCGCCAGGCCCGGAGACGGCGCTTACAATGCGTCGCGGCTGAACACTCCATCCACCAGGCGATTGATGCCCAGCGGGTTGGCGTCCTTCAGCGCATCGGGCAACAGCGCATCGGGCAGGTTCTGGTAGCACACCGGCCGCAGGAAGCGGTCGATGGCCAGGGTGCCGACCGAGGTGCCACGGGCGTCCGAGGTGGCCGGGTACGGGCCGCCATGGACCATGGCGTCGCTGACTTCGACACCGGTCGGGTAGCCATTGACCAGCACCCGCCCGACCTTCTCCTCCAGCACGGCCAGCACATCACCCGCCTGCAACAGCTCGTCCGGCTCACCGATCAAGGTGGCGGTCAACTGCCCCCGCAGCCCGGCCAGGGCCCGGTGCAGTTCCTCGCGGTCGGCCACTTCCACCACCACGGTGGCCGGGCCGAACACCTCTTCCTGCAGCAACTCGTCGCCTTCAAGCAACAGGCGCACATCGGCCTTGAACAACTGGGCCGAGGCCTGCGGGCCATCCTGGCGGGCGGTGCTCAGGCGTTGTACGTGCGGATGCGCCTCCAGGGCGCGCACGCCTGCCGTGTAGCTGGCCAGAGTCCCGCGATTGAGCATGGCCTGGGCCGGCTGGTCGTCCAGTTGCAGGCGCAAGGCCTCGACAAACGCGCTGAACGCAGGCGAACGCAGACCAATGACCAAACCGGGATTGGTACAGAACTGCCCTGCCCCCAGCACCACCGACGCGCTCAGCTCACGGGCGATGAGCTCGCCCCGCTGGCGCAACGCCTCGGGCAGCACCAGCACCGGGTTGATGCTGCTCATTTCGGCGAACACCGGGATCGGCTGCGCACGCGCCGCAGCCAGGTCGCACAAAGCCCGGCCGCCCTTGAGCGAGCCGGTGAAGCCTACGGCCTGGATCGCCGGGTGGCGCACCAGGCGCTCGCCGACACCACTGCCGAAGATCATGTTGAACACCCCAGCCGGCGTTTGCGTGCGCAGTGCCGCGCGCTCGATCGCATCGGCCACCTGCTCGGCCGTGGCCATGTGTCCGCCATGGGCCTTGACCACCACCGGGCAGCCGGCGGCCAGTGCCGCAGCGGTATCGCCACCTGCGGTGGAGAACGCCAGCGGGAAGTTGCTGGCACCGAACACCGCCACCGGCCCCACGCCCAGGCGGCACTGGCGCAGGTCCGGACGCGGCAATGGCTGGCGCTCGGGCAGTGCGCGGTCGATGCGCGCACCGAGAAAATCGCCCCGGCGCAGCACCTGGGCGAATAGACGCAATTGCCCGCTGGTGCGCCCGCGCTCACCCTTGATGCGCGGTGCCGGCAAGGCGGTCTCGCGCCCTACCAAGGCGATGAACTCGTCACCCAGGGCGTCCAGTTCGTCAGCGATGGCCTCCAGAAAGCGCGCTCGGCGCTCCGGGGCCAGGGCGCGATAGACAGGGTAAGCCGTGGCCGCAGCCTGGGCCGCGGCATCCACTTCGGCGTCGGTAGCCTGGTGGAAGAAGCCTGGCAGGCGCTCGCCGCTGTGGGCATCGATGCTGCTCAGCAACACCGTGCCCAGGCCGCTGCGACGCCCACCGATGTAGTTGTATCCGTCGGACATGAACAATTCGCTCGCAAGAAAGGCAGGGGATTACTGGATTGGCGAGAACGCTGCCGGCATCAGCAGCTTGGACTCCATGCGGATCAGCATCGGGAACGCCTTGGGGATGAAGCGCTCGAGCCAGTCGCGGTCTTCGTAGAGCGCGGCGCGGCGGCGGATGCGGTCATCCAGGCTTTCATAGGCCCAGATGTGCACCACCTGGTTGAGCTCCCCGATTTCGGTGTACCACCAGCCCACCAGGGTGGCGTAGCGGGAGATCACGGGCAGGCCTTCTTTCTCGAAGTGCTCCAGGTACTCCTTCATCTTGCCGATGTGCAGGGTGTAGGTGCGCATTTCATAGAACATGGACAGGGCTTCCTAGGCAGGCATACCCGCAGACGGGTACGCGAAGGGGTAATGGGTTCAGAGATTGCCGTGGTAGGCGTCGGTGATCAGGCGCTCGACGTCGCGGGCCGTGGTCAGGCGCGGATTGACCCGCACATTGCCGCTGCGCATGGAGTCGCTGACCATCTGCGGCAGGAACTCCAGGTCCACGCCCAGCTCGCGGATGGTCGCGGGGATGCCGATGGCGCGGTTCAGCGCCACCACGCGCGCCACGGTGCAGGCCGCAGCCTGGTCCACGGAAAGGCCCGTGACATCGGCACCCAGGGCGACGGCGATGTCGCGGAATCGCTCCGGGCAGGCCGGCAGGTTGAACTGGATGACGTAAGGCAGCAGCGCGGCGTTGGCGATGCCGTGAGGGATGTTGAACACGCCACCGAAGGTGTGGGATATGGCGTGTACGTTGCCCAGCTTGGACTGGGAGAACGCCACCCCGGCCAGGAACGAGCCCAGCAGCATCTGCTCGCGGGCGGCCATGTCGCTGCCGACGAAGTAGCACTTCTCGAGGCTCCCGGCGATCAGGCGGATCGCGTGCAGGGCCAAGGCCTGGCTGATCGGGTTGGCCTGGCGCGACACATAGGACTCGATGGCATGCGTCAGTGCGTCCATGCCTGTGGCGGCTGTGATCGACGCAGGCAGGTTCAGGGTCAGCGCAGGGTCCAGGATGGCCATACGCGGGAACAGCTGCGGGCTGATGATGACGGTCTTGAACAGCGTCTGTGTGTTGGTGAACACCGTCGAGGCGGTGCACTCGCTGCCGGTGCCGGCTGTGGTGGGGATGGCGAAGATCGGCAGCGGCGGATTGACCAGGCGATCGTAGCCTTCGTAGTCGAGGATGCTGCCCGGGTTGGTGGCCATCGCCGCCACGCCCTTGGCGGTGTCGATACTGCTGCCGCCACCCACGCCGATCACCGCCCGGCAATCACGCTCACGCAGCAGGCGCACGGCCGCATCGAGCACGTCGGTACTGGGGTTGGCCTGCACCGCCGAGAACAGGTGGTAGTCGATACCGGCCTGCTCCAATGAGGCGAAGAACCCGCCCAGGATCCCGGCGTCGATCAGGCCCTGGTCGGTCACCACCAGCAAGGCGCCCTGGACATGGGGCTTGAGCAGCGCGCCGGCTTGGTTGGCCAGGCCTTCACCGCACTGGGTAAGGGTGGGGAAATGGAACTGGAAGTTGCTCATGGAAGATCCTCAGGCACGTAGAGCCGCGTTGTTCTTGTTGAACCCGCCGTGAGTTCGGCGAGCCGTGCCTGGCCAATCTAGGGGCGCCGCTGGCGGGCCCGATAATGAAAAGAGCTGATCCGGGAATAACCCCTGCTTATCGATAAGCCACGGTTATCCCTGGATCAGCTCTTTTCATTACCCGGTGAAAACCTGCGCCTCCAACAATCGAAGCGCACACGGCCCCGAGCGGTGTGCCTTCCGATAATCACAAGAACGGGCACTGCGATGAAGACGATCTCCTCCCCTGCTGTCCTGGCACTGGACACCGCCGCTCCCATGACCAACGTGCGCTGGCGCATCTTTCTGATCCTGTTGCTGCTCACCGCGATCAACTACATCGACCGCGCCTCGCTGTCGGTGGCCCTGCCGCTGATAGCCCCGGAATTCAACCTGACGCCGGCCATGGAAGGCCTGATGCTCAGCGCGTTCTTCTGGTCCTATGCGCTGATGCAGATCCCCGGTGGCCTGCTACTCGACCGCTTCCACACCCGCGGCATCATCGGCGCGGCCACCATCGCCTGGGGCGCGTTCCAGGCCCTGGGCGCCGCCTCGCACCACTGGCTGGTGCTGCTGTTCACACGCATCGGCCTGGGTGTGGCCGAATCACCGATCATGCCCGCAGGGGCCAAACTCAACAGCTCCTGGCTCACGCCCAACGAGCGTGGTCGCGGCGCCGTGCTTGTGGACGGTGGCGCACCGCTGGGTAGTGCCCTGGGCGCGATCCTCATCTCCGGGTTGATCGCCTGGCTCGGCTCGTGGCGCCTGGCCTTCGTGGTGGCCGGCGTGGGCACCATCCTGGCCGGCATCCTGGCCTGGAAGTACATCCGCAACCACCCGAGCGAACACACTGGAGTCAACGAGGCGGAGCTGCGCCACATCACCGAAGGCAACGCCAGCGCGCATGCAGCCGCCGCCAAAGCCCGCATCCCGTTGCGCGTGTTGCTCAAGGACCGCTCGATCTTTGCCATGTTCGCCGGTTACAGCTGCATCCTCGCGGTGTTCTACGGCCTGCTGACCTGGATGCCCAGCTACCTGCACAAAGCCCATGGCCTGGACATCTCGGCCATGGGGGGAGCGACCTTCCTGATCTTCATGTGCGGCTTCATCGGCGAGCTGGTCGGCGGCTGGATCGGTGACAAGTGGCGCGCCAGCGGCGCCTCGCCGAACCTGGTGATGCGCTCGATGTTCAGCGGCTCGGCACTGGTCGCGGCGGCGTGCATCCTCGCCGCGGCCTTCGTCGCCAGCACAGGGCCGGTGATCACCCTGCTGTGCGTGGCGATGTTCTTCATCCGCTGGTGCGGCATGTACTGGTGCCTGCCAGCGATCATCGGCGGCCCTTCGCGCACTGGCGTACTGGGCGGGACCATGAACTTCTGCGGCAACATGGCCGGCGTGCTGGTGCCGATCATCATTGGCTTGATCGTGCAGTTCACCGGCGAGTACTTCTTTGCGTTGATCTTCTTCGTGATCGCCGCGGTGCTGATTGCCCTGTTCTCCAGCCTGATCGATTACCGCGAGCGGCAGTTCTGAGCGGGTAAGGGGGCTGCTGCGAAGCCCGTCGCAGGCTTCGCCAGCTCCTACAGGTCTGGCGTAGTCCTTGAGCAGCGCGGTCCTGTAGGAGCGGGCTTGTCCCGCGAAAGGGCCGCGCAGCGGCCCCTTTGCGCTCAGGGTGCGATCAACTCGTCCACCAGCAGTTGCGCAGCATGGGACAGCGGCGAGCCGACGCGATGTACCACCCCGAACGGATCGCTCAGCGCCCGTAGCCGCACCGCCAGCGATACCAACAGCCCACGCTGCTCGGCAAAGGCCGCCACTGCGCTGGGAATCACCGCCACAAGGGTGGGGTCTTCTTCCAGCAGCATGAAGGTGGCGAAGGTGGACGAGGTTTCCAGCGGGTAGCGCGGCACCTCCACCCCCGCCTCGCTCAGCTCACGCTCCAGGGCCTGACGCATGGGCATGTTGGCCGGATACACGATCCATCGGTACTGGCTCAGATCGCCGATCTCCAGCGCCTGCGCGCCAGCCAGCGGATGCTGCGGGTGAGCCACCACCGCCAGCGGCTCCTGGGCCAACTCCAGGAAGACATAGTCCGCCGTGTTGCGCCCGACACCGGGGCGGCAGATCGCCAGATCCAGGCGCCCTTCATCCAGTTGCGCAAGCAGGTTGGCGCTGGTGTTCTCGGCGATCTCCACCGACAGCTGCGCCTGCTTGCGCCGCAACCGCCCCAGCGCGCCCACCAGCATCGGCATGGCCCCCATGATGCTGCCCACCGCCAGGTGCCCGCCCTGTCCCTGCACGATGCCCAGCATCTCATCGCGCAGATGGCCCAGGTCGCTGTGGATCAGCCGCGCATAACGCACCACGCAGCGCCCTGCATCGTTGGCCACCAGGCCACTGGGCTGGCGCACGAACAACGGCACGCCGAGGATCTCCTCGACCTCACGCAACACCTTGGTCGCGCCGGGTTGAGAGATGGCCATGGCCTCCGCGGCCTTGTGCAGCGAACCACAACGATCGAGCTCGATGAGCAGGCGCAACTGACGCAGGCGCAAGCGGGCAAAAATACTGTCCAGAGATGGAATCATGGGGTCCTTGGCGCTCCTCGCCAATCAATACGATTTGACGAAACTCGCTCACAATCGACCGCGGGTCAACGTGGCTGAAGTCGAACAAGTGAAGGCCCCGGGAGTTCTCCTCCCGGGGCCTTCTGCAATTCTGTCAGCAACAGGGTTCAATCACATACCGCCGCAGGATTGCTCGGCCAGATCGACCTCGGCGACCTTGCCAGCCCGCCCCAGCCACACCAGCAACAACCCCAGCGCAGCCAGCAGGCCACCGGCCACCGGCACGGCGACGTAGCCGAGGCCCAGGCCGATGACGCCGCCGCCAAGTGCCGCACCGAGCGCATTGCCGAGATTGAAGGCGCCGACGTTGATGGACGAGGCCAGTCCGGGCGCTTCGGCAGCAGCTTCCATCACCCGCATCTGCAGGGGCGGCACCAGGCCGAAGGTCGCGACACCCCAGACCAGCAGGCCCAGCGCCGCCGCCACGTGATGGGTCAGCGCCAACGGCAGGAGCAGCATGATGACGGTCAGCCCCGCGAGGAAAATCCGCGTCGAACCGTCGAGCGACCAGTCCGCGAGACGGCCGCCCAGGCTGTTGCCGAGGGTGAAACCAACGCCGATCAGCACCAGCGCCAGGGTGACGAAAGCGTCCGAAGCGCCGGTCAGTTCGGCGAGCACCGGTGCCACGTAGGTGTAAAGCGTGAACATCGCGCCGGCACCCAGCACCGTCGTAGCCATCGCCAGCAACACCCTCGGGCGAATGATCACGGCCAGCTCACGACGCACATCGGGAACGCTGCCCCGCTCGCCTCTGGGCAGGGCGAGCCAGAGCGCGGCCATTGCGATCAGCCCCAACACCGCAGTGCCGGCGAATGCCACGCGCCAGCCGACCTGTTGGCCCACCCAGGTCGCCGCTGGCACGCCACCGATATTGGCGATGGTCAGGCCCATGAACATGGTCGCCACTGCGCTGGCCTGCTTCTCCTTCGGCACTACGCTCGCCGCGACCACCGCCCCGAGGCCGAAGAAAGCGCCATGGTTGAGGCTGGTGACCAGGCGCGAAGCAAGCAGCGTGGCATAGTCGGGCGCCATCGCCGAAAGCAGGTTGCCAAGGGTGAAGATGGCCATCAGCGAGATCAGCGCGCCGCGCCGGCCGAAGCGGCTGAATAGCAGCGTCATCACCGGCGCGCCGAGCATCACGCCGATGGCATAGGCGGTGACCAGCATCCCCGCACTGGGAATGCTGACATCCACGCCCTCGGCAATGACCGGCAACAGCCCCATCGGCGTGAACTCGGTAGTGCCTATGCCGAACGCGCCGATGGCCAGCGCGAGCAGTACGTGACCGGACTTCATTGCCCGTCCTCCTGCGCGTCGATCTCCGTCAGCGGCCCCTGCATCCGGTAGAAGCTCAGGTCGGCGGCGGAAGCGACCTGCATGGCCAGCGGTAATGCGGTGGCCAGGGCAAGTCTGGTGAAGGTTTTCATCATGACGTTCCTGTATGCGTTCAGGCCGTCGACAGAGCGCAGGGCGCCCTCGCCTGACGGCATTCGGTGATCATCGGGATTCAGCGGCGCGCCGGAATCAGACGCGCCAGGGGAGCTGGCGTGGCCGTCAGTCCCAGACCGGAGCCAGGCCCTCGGGGCTGACTTCGCGGCCGTTGCGTTCCAGTGCGGCGATCTGCGCCATGTCCTCGGCGTCCAGGCGCAGCCCGCTGGCGAGCAGGTTGCTGGCCAGGTTCTCGCGGCGGGTCGACGACGGAATCACCGCATAGCCGAGCTGCAGCGCCCAGGCCAGCGCGACCTGCGCAACAGTGGCCTGGTGCCTGGCGGCGATTTCGGCCAGCACCGGGTCCTTCAGCACCTTGCCGTAGGCCAGGGTCATGTACGAGGTGACCGGGATGCCCTGCTCTTTCAGGAAAGCGGTCAGTGTCGTGTTCTGCAGGTAGGGGCTGAGTTCGATCTGGTTGGTGGCGATCTCGCCCTTGCCCACCGTCGCTACGGCCTGACGGGTCAGCTCGATGTTGAAGTTGGAGATGCCGATACGGCGGGTCAGACCCTGGGACTTGGCCTCCGCCAGCGCCTCCATGTACTCGGGCAGCTCGACGCCATTGCCCGGTGCCGGCCAGTGGATCAGCGTCAGGTCGACCTGATCGGTACGCAGCTTCTCCAGGCTCTCGCGCAGGCTGGCAATCAGCTTGCCGCTGGCGTAGTTCTCCACCCAGATCTTGGTGGTGAGGAACAGCTCGGAACGGGCGACACCGCTCTCGGCGATGGCCTGGCCGATGTCAGCCTCGTTGCCGTAGATCTGCGCGGTGTCGATGGCGCGATAACCCAGTTCCAGCGCGCTGCGCACCGAATCGATGACGGGTTGGCCGGTCAGGCGGAAGGTGCCGAGGCCGAAGGAAGGGATGTAAGTGGTGGACGACATGGCTGCACTCCGCGAGGTCAGTGACTCGAATGGCGCGCAGTGTGTCGGCTTTTCTTTTGTCGATTAAGCCGTCAATCAACCAAAGTTATTTGATTTTAAATCAAGAATCGGCGTGCAAGGCGGTCACTACCAGTTCTGCACGAGCAGTTGAATACCGGTGACCAGCAGCCCGGCCCAGGCGACGCGGTAGAACCAGGTGTGGTTGACCCGACTCTGCAGCCAGATGCCCAGCCACACCCCGGCGACCACGACAGGAGCCAGCGCCAGGCTGGCCGTCAGGCTGGCACGGGTGAACTGTCCCAACAGGGCGTAAGGCACCAGCTTGATGGCGTTGGTCAGCAGGAAGAAGCAGTTCACCGTGGCGACGTAGCGCACCTTGTCCATTCGCTGCGGCAGCAGATACATCAGCACGGGCGGCCCGCCGGCATGGGCGACGAAGCTGGTGAAGCCGGCGATGCCGGACAGCAGGCTGCCCTTGAGCAGCTTCGGCTCGGTGGGCGCCTGGGAATCGGCGGCATTCAGCACGTTGAGCAGGAAGAAGGCGATGGCGATGCCGCCGATCATCAGGCCGATCAGTCGTTCGCTGAGCAGGCCGAAGCTCAGTGTGCCGATCAGCACCCCCACCAGCGCACCCGGCAGCATGATCTTCAGGTTGTGCGGGTCCCATTTGCCGTAGAAGCGGCGCAGCCCGGTGATGTCCGCCATGCAGAGGATCGGCAGCATGATGGCCGCCGCCTGCGTCGGCGGCATCATCAGCGCCAGCAACGGCACCGCGATGCCACCCAGGGCGCCGCCGAAGCCGCCTTTGGAAATGCCCGTCAGCAGGACGGCGGGAATGCCCAGGAGAAAGAGCTCGGCGAATGACATCGGAAGAACGGCCTGTGCAGGTAGGGAGCGGATGAGGCGCCATTATGCGGGCTTTTCCACGGGCCTCTCCGTCCTCGCCGAGTGAATCGGGCGATCAGCGAACGCCCAGCCTTTTCACCGTTCTCAGGCCTTCGCCTTCTCCGGTACAAGCAGAACGCGCGAAATAGAGCGGACGCGATCCAATCGCGCACACCATTCAAGAAAGCACTCGCCAACCGTCCGTCTGGAAGGGCATCGGAGCGCTATTGACGTCATTTCGTCACTGCGCAAATATTACTACATCGCATGCGATTTGTTCGTATACGATCAACACCAATCAACTGCTCCAATCACCTTTTCAAACGAACGAATCCACGAGGAACACACCATGAGCCAGATCGAAAAAGTCCTGTTCACCGGCAAGACCCACACCACCGTCGCCCACCGCGAAGGCGCGTCGCGCAATGACCACGGCCGCGTCGACATCCAGCTTTCCGCACCCCGCGGTGCGAGCGAGAACCAGGATCTGCGCTTCGACGCCACCCTGCCCCACCCGACCGCCGAGCAACTGTTCGCCGGCGCCTGGTCGGCCTGCTACATCAGCGCCATCGGGCTGGTGGCCCAGCAACGGAAAGTTGCTCTGCCGAAGGATCTGGCCGTGGAAATCGAGGTGGACCTGGGCATGACCGGCAACGCCTATTTCCTCCAGGCGCGCTTCAACGTCAGCGTTCCGGGCGTAGAGCTGGAAGTCGCCGAAGCCATTGCACGGGAAGCCCATGAAGTCTGCCCGTACTCGAAGGCCACCCACGGCAACATCGACGTCGCCACGACCGTGACCGTGGGCTGATGCAACAGGAAGCCGGTTCGACCGCAAGGGTCGAACCGGTCCTGCCAACGGACTGAAAAGGAGATCCAGTGCCAGGGAGGCACCAACCGAGATGAGGGCGGCGCAAGCCTGCCCGATGAACGATCCGGGGCCTTACGCGCCCTCGGCTACCCGCGCTTCCGCCGCTTCGAAAATCGACAGGAAATCGCACAGCGTGCTTTCCAGATAGCGGCCCGCCCGATAGTCGGGCTTCACCGCATCACCGCCGGCGATCACGTCCTGCGGTCGTTCGATGAAGCGGCCCACCAGACGGAAATCCGCATCCAGCACCAGTACGACCGGAATCGGGATCCGGTCCAGCTCCAGGCGCTCGCGCAGGTCATCCTCGGCACGCCCCTTGGAGATAACGGCCACCTGAACGCGCGGCTGAATGCGCTGCAGGTAGTCGAGCACGGTGACGTTGATCTGGCAGTCCGGGCACCACATCTCGCCGGCCACCAGCAGGTGATAGCGGCCTTCGACCGCCTGCACGCGCTGCCGGCTGGCTTCGCTGATCGCGCCCGGTTCGGCCAGTTGCCGCTGCACGGACTGCACCGCAGCGATTTCCGCCGGCAGGCCGTGGCTGACGAAGGCGTCGAAGCCCTCGCCTATGGCGAAGAGTTCTTCGTAAGAAGCCATTGGCGTTCCTCTATTGCAGGGCCGGGAATGGCAATCCCGGCGGAAGTAATCTTTCAGGCTCGTAGAACATGGACTTGCTTTGGGGCGAGGGGCCTGGGGCCAGCTTCTGTAGGGTGCGCCATGCGCACCGATTCGGCGTCAGGTGAGCGATAGGCACAGCCGGATTACCAGCGGTGCGCACGGCGCACCCTACAGACCACGCACCAACCGCCTTGCCCGCAATTCACTGTTCCACTCAAAGCCTGAGTTCGAGAATCTCGTCGCCGAGGTCATCCAGCTCGCCGGTGAACACCCAGCCCAGATGGCGATAAAAGCCGTGGGAACGAACCGCGGGATCGCTCGAACAGCCGAGGAAGAGCCGCGTGAAGCCGGCAGCGCGGAAATCCTCCACCACCATCCGCAGGAGCTGCTTGCCGATGCCCTTGCCTTCGTACTCGGGCAACAGCGCCAATACGACGATCTCGCCGCTGTCCCTGTCGCCGAAGCAGTAGCCGACCACCTCGCCGTCTTCGCAATAGACGTGGCCGGGGCAGCTGTCGTCTTCGATGCCGGCGCCCCAGGAGTCGACCGTGATGCCCAACGCCCGCAGTTCCTCTGCGGAGAAGGCGTTCTCCCGCGTGCGGCCGCGAATCTCGATGCACCGGGCCGCGTCATCGGGAATGGCGTTGCGATAGGTTCTGTTCGTCATCTGCATGACCTGTTCATCCACTGAAACCGGTCGCACAGCCTACAGTAGTCACACTGCAAACGCCGATCCCGAACCAGGACGGCAAGCACCCAGCGATACAGCTCACAGCCCGGCGAACCACTGCACGGATTCCCCCGAGCACCAGCTTGGTGCAAAAATTGGCCGCCTGAGAACCTGGCCAGCCCAGGTCGTGAAGTACAGACCCTGCCGCCTGACGCAGGGAAACGAGGACCGATATGAGAGCCGATTCGAAGATGAGCGATTTCCTTGAGCCCAAGGTGCAGCGTGATGCAGACAGTCGCGGTATCACCCAACAACAGCCGGCGGTGACAGCATGATCGAAGTAACCGAAGTTTCCATCGCCAAACTGCGCGAAGCACTGGAGTCCGGCCGCACCACGTCGGTCGAACTGGTCAAGGCCTATCTCGCCCGTATCGACGCCTACGACGGCCCCGACACCGCTACCCGGCTCAATGCTGTGGTCGTGCGCAACCCCGACGCGCTCAAGGAAGCCGAGGCTTCCGACGCCCGCCGCGCCCGTGGCGAAACGCTCGGCCCGCTGGATGGCATCCCCTACACCGCCAAGGACAGCTACCTGGTGAAGGGCCTTACCGCCGCCTCCGGCAGCCCTGCCTTCAAGGACCTGGTCGCCTACCGCGACGCCTTTACCATCGAACGCCTGCGCGCCGCCGGCGCCGTGTGCCTGGGCAAGACCAACATGCCGCCCATGGCCAACGGCGGCATGCAACGCGGTGTGTACGGCCGCGCGGAAAGCCCCTACAACGCCAACTACCTCACCGCCCCCTTCGCCTCCGGCTCGTCCAACGGTGCGGGCACGGCGACCGCCGCCAGCTTCTCGGCCTTCGGCCTGGCGGAAGAAACCTGGTCCAGCGGTCGTGGCCCGGCCTCGAACAACGGCCTGTGCGCCTACACCCCGTCACGCGGCGTGATCTCGGTGCGCGGCAACTGGCCGCTGACCCCGACCATGGACGTGGTGGTGCCCTATGCCCGCACCATGGCCGACCTGCTGGAAATCCTGGACGTGGTGGTAGCCGAAGACGCGGACAAGCGCGGTGACCTGTGGCGCCTGCAACCCTGGGTGCCGATCCCCAGCGTCGCCTCGGTACGCCCGGCCTCCTACCTGGACCTGGCTGCCAAGGCCGATGCCCTGAAAGGCAAGCGCTTCGGCGTGCCGCGCATGTTCATCAACAAGGATGAAGAAGCCGGAACCAGCGAAAACCCCGGCATCGGCGGCCCGACCGGCCAGCGCATCAACACCCGCGCCTCGGTCATCGCGCTCTGGGAAGCAGCCCGCAAGGCCCTGGAAGCAGCCGGCGCCGAGGTCATCGAAACCGACTTCCCGCTGGTGTCCAACTGCGAGGGCGACCGTCCCGGCGCGCCGACCGTGTTTAACCGCGGCATCGTCTCCAAGGAGTTCCTCAACGATGAATTGTGGGAACTGTCGGGCTGGGGCTTCGACGACTTCCTGCGAGCCAACGGCGATCCCAAGCTGAACAAACTGGCCGATGTCGACGGCCCGCAGATCTTCCCCCACGACCCCGGCACCCTGCCGAACCGCGAGGGCGACCTCGTCGCCGGCATGGACGAGTACGTGAACATGGCCAAGCGCGGCCTGAAGACCTGGGACCAGATCGAAACCCTGCCGGACGGCCTGCGCGGCCTGGAGAAGACCCGCAAGCTCGACCTGGAAGACTGGATGGATAAGCTCGGCCTCGACGCCGTGCTGTTCCCCACCGTGGCCGACGTTGGCCCGGCGGACGCGGACGTCAATCCGGAGTCGGCGGACATCGCCTGGAGCAACGGCATCTGGGTTGCCAACGGCAACCTCGCGATCCGCCACCTGGGCGTCCCCACGGTCACCGTGCCGATGGGCGTGATGGCGGATATCGGCATGCCGATCGGCCTGACCTTCGCCGGCCGCGCCTACGACGACTCGGCGCTGCTGCGTTTCGCTTCGGCCTATGAGTCGACCGGTTCGAAGCGCATGATCCCCCCGCGCACCCCACCGCTGCCGCGCGGCTGACGGGGAAAACGGGCTGTAGATATCAAAGAAAATCGGAGCCCCGGTCGGCTAACCACCAACCGGGAACTCCGAGGGACACGACTCTTCACACTACTGAGCCGTTATGGAGTCGGACCTGCGACCACCGGGGCGCCAGGAGCGTCCTCGGCAGCTTCTCGGGCCGCATCTGCAGCGTCTTCGGCTGCTTCGCGGGCAGCGTCACCAACATTTTCTGCTGCTTCACGAGCTGCATCGTCAGCGTCTTCGGCTGCTTCGCGGGCTGCATCGTTAGCATCCTCGGCGGCTTCACGGGCTGCATCGTTAGCGTTCTCGGCGGCTTCACGAGCTGCATCGTCTGCGTCCTCAGCAGCCTCTCTGGCAGCATCTGCGGCGTCGTCGTTATCGTCGTTCGCTGCTGCTTTTGCAGCGTCCCTGGCTGCATCCGCTTCAGCTCTCGCAGCGTCTCGGGCTGCATCCGCAGCTGCCCGGGCAGCGTCTCTGGCCGCATCCGCTTCAGCCTTCGGCACGCCTGCCGCCCTGGCGGCATCTCGGGCCGCATCCGCTTCGGCTCTTGCAGCATCACGGGCTGCGTCCGCTTCAGCTCTTGCGGCGTCTCTGGCTGCATCGGCCTCGTTCCTGGCAGCGTCTCTGGCGTCGTTGTCGTTATCGTCGGCGTCATTGTCGTTGTCATTGCCTCGACCCGGTCCCTGGTTACCAGCCATGCCACCGTGGTCAGCGTCACCGTGTCCCGGACCGCCATGGCCATTGCCGGCATGACCGCCGCCGTCACCGCCATGTCCGTTACCACCATGGCCTCCTCCGCCATCGCCGTGACCACCATGGCCGCCGCCGCCGCCATCACCACCGTGGCCGCCGCCACCGCCTCCGCTGCCGCTACCGCCACCACCGTGGCCGCCGCCTCCACCTCCACTACCGCTGCCGCCGCCACCGCCGTGGCCGCCGCCTCCGCCTCCACTACCGCTGCCACCACCGTGGCCACCTCCTCCACCTCCACTACCACTGCCGCCACCACCGTGGCCGCCACCTCCACCACCGCTGCCACCGCCTCCGTCTTGGGCATGGGCACTGGATGAAGTCGAAATGTAGTCAGGCACCAGCACGCTGGATGCCGAGAGAACGCCACCAATCGCTAACGCGAGTAGGCACTTTTTGAAAGACATATTCAGGCCTCCGTCTCATTTCTCTTGGGTCCCCTCCCCTACGAAAACTCTTTCCGTTTGAACTTCCAGTAAGCCCCTTTACATGGCTGGCCAGAGTGTTTTGGACGGACGGGAGGCTTGCCGCATCAAGTCTGCGAGGAATTTCTTGCTGCTATGGGCAATAACGGAACGGCCTGCTTAGAGCGGGTCTTTTTAACGGCGAGCGATTTCGCGGGAAATTTTCCCACATTGAATCACCAGGGAAACACACGAGGATTTTTCACGAGGGGTTTTGGAGTTCCGATGAAGCTTTACATGCAGGTATGCAGGTGACGAACGGTAGGCCGCGCACCTGAAAATAGCTACGCGGCATGTCGTTGATGCGGTCGAGTTCGTGTCGGGGAATCCGCCACTGCGTCGCACTCAGCCACTGGTGCGCACGGCGCACCGATCTCGGCATCGGCACCGTACAGCGATCGATTGTTGAAGGTCTTGTGTGGGAGCGAATTCATTCGCGAATGAATTCGCTCCCACAGGCAGAGCAAGGCCCAACCTACCCGCCGGAACGACGGGCTTGATAACCTGCCCCACCTCGCGCATCGACAACCCTCCCCATGCAGCAGCTTGCCCAGCTAAAGGCCATCATCGCTTCCGATCCCGCACGCATGCGCATCCTGCGCCTGGTGAGGGACCTTGAGCTGCCGGATTGCTGGGTAGCCGCAGGCTTCGTGCGCAGCGCGGTGTGGGATCACCTGCATCAACGTACCTATTCCCCCTTGCCGCCGGACATCGATGTCATCTGGTTCAATGCGAAACAAGCCGGCGCGGATGTGGACGCAGGTATCGAGGCATCGCTGCGCAACAGGGCCCCCTCGCTCGACTGGTCGGTGAAGAACCAGGCTCGCATGCATCTGCGCAACGACGACCTGCCCTACTCCTCGGCCACCGACGCCATGACCCGCTGGCCGGAGACGGCGACCGCGGTGGCCGTAAGACTTGGTGCAGGGGGTGAACTCGACGTCGCAGCGCCCCTGGGCCTGGATGATCTTTTCACCCTGGTTGTCCGACCCACCGCGAGGTTCCAGGCCGAGAAACGCCACGTCTATCTCGATCGCCTGGGCTCGAAGGACTGGCTCACCACGTGGCCGAACCTGAAGGTTCTCACGGCGGATTGAAGCATTCCCCCGTCCACGCCGACGCAGAAAACCTTGCGCCTCGTTCGCCGTCTACTAAGGTTGGAGGCCGTCGAGGCACTGCTCTCGGACGAGTCGGAATCAAGGTCGGAAATCCAAGGGAGATTGCAGCGTGGACGCAACGCAATGCGAGGCATTGATGGGCACATTGAAGGCCCGTTTCGAAAAGAACATGGGCCGGCACAAGGACATCGATTGGCCGAAGGTTCAGGCAAGGCTGGAATCCTCACCGGAGAAGCTGCGCTCCCTCGGCGAGATGGAGAGCACCGGTGGCGAACCGGATGTGGTGCTCCAGGATAAGGACAGTGGCGAGTTCATCTTCGTCGACTGCTCCGCCGAGAGTCCTTCCGGCCGCAGGAGCCTGTGCTTCGACCGGGAGAGCCTGGATTCGAGAAAGGAGAACAAACCCACTGGCTGCGCCACGGAATTGGCCGCGGCCATGGGCGTCGAGATCCTCACTGAGCAGCAGTACCGCGCGCTGCAGGAACTGGGGACCTTCGATACCAAGACGTCCAGCTGGGTGCAAACGCCTCCGGCCATCAGAAAGCTTGGCGGCGCGCTCTTTTGCGACCGTCGCTACGACTGCGTTTTCCTCTATCACAACGGCGCGCAGTCCTACTATGCCGCGCGCGGATTCCGTGGCGCGCTGAGGGTCTAGCGTTACAGCTGCGAGCGAAGCCCGCCCCGACTTCCGGCCAGGGCGGGCTTCTTCATGACGCGGTCCCGCCTCAGGTCCCGCTGCGGACTTTGCTCCATACCCGCGTCCTCACCCGCTCCAGCTTCAGCGGCAGCGGCTCGAGGGGGAACAGGGTTGCCATGGTTTCCTTCGATGGGTAGGCACCGGGGTTGCTGCGCAGCTTCTCCTCGACATGGGCAGTGGCGTCCTTGTTGGCGTTGGGGTACCCGAGGTAGTTGGAGCTACGGGCGACCACCTCCGGGCGCAGCATGTAGTCGATGAAGTCCATGGCCGCTTTCGGGTGCGGGGCGTCCTTGAGCAGGACGAAGCTTTCCACCCACACCGGCGCGCCCTCGCGGGGAATCTGGTAGGCGATGTGGCGGCCATTGTTGGCGCGCTCGGAGTTGACCTGGGCGTCATACACGCCGCCAGCCCAGCCGACCACGGCGCAGATGTTGCCGTTGGCCAGGTCGGTGATGAACTTGGAGGAGTCGAAGTAGCGCACGTGGGGGCGGATTTTCATCAGCAGTTCTTCGGCCTTGCGGTAGTCCGCCGGGTCCTTGCTGTTGGGCGGCAGGCCCAGGTAGTGCAGCGCGATGGGAATGATCTCGCTGGGGGAATCGAGCATGGCCACGCCGCACTGGCCGAGCCTGGCGATGTTCTCTTCCTTGAAGATCAGGTCCCAGGAGTTCACCGGGGCGTCCGCTCCCAGCACCTGGGCGATCTTGTCGACGTCGTAGCCGATACCCGTGGTGCCCCACATATAGGGCGCCGCATAGCGATTATCGGGGTCGTTGCTGTGCACCTTGGCGAGGATTTCCGGGTCCAGGTGGTTCCAGTTGGGGAGCTTGCTGCGGTCCAGCTCCGCCAGCACGCCGGCCTTGATCAGGTTGGGCAGTGCATCACCGCTGACCACCACCACGTCGTAGCCGGTATGCCCGACCATGAGCTTGCTCTGCATCACGTCGATGCTGTCGAAGGTGTCCAGCACCATGGAAACGCCGGACTCCTTCTCGAAGGCCCTGGGCGTTTCCGGCTCGATGAAGTCGTACCAGTTGTAGAGGTGGACGCTGGAGGTTTCCGCCGTGGCCACGCCGCCCATCATTCCCAGCAGCAGGGCCAGGCCGAGTTTCACTGACTTCGATTGCATGTGTTCGCTCCTGGCTGGCCGCCGGCATCAGGGCGGCGACCAGCACCTTCAGGTTTCTTGTTGTTGGATGGCGAATCGGTCCCGTTCAGGGAATCAGCAGCTCGCGGCGACCATCGGGGTGCTCGATGCGTTCGCCCGGCAGCCGGAAGCGCTGCTCGGCCTGGTAGTCATAGAGGGCACGCGCTTGGGTGAGCTGCGCCATGTCCAGTTCGATCACGTGGCGGCACTCCTGGCGACCGGCCTCCAGCAGCACATGGCCGAAGGGGTCCACCACGGCGCTGCCGCCGGCGAAGAGGGTGTCGTCATCGCCCTCCCCGACGCGGTTCACCACCACGGCGAATACCTGGTTCTCCTGGGCGCGGGCGCTGACCGAGGTACGGTGCACATGGCCGTAGGGTTCCATGTTGCCGTCGGTGATCAGGATGATCTGGGCGCCGAGCGCAGCCACGGCCCGCGAGGTTTCCGGGAACTCGGTGTCGTAGCAGATCAGCAGGCCCACGCGCACCCCACGCCATTCCACGGTGGCGAAGCGGTCGCCCGGCAGCACCACCTCCGGTTCGCCCACCCAAAGGTGAGTCTTGCGGTAGCTGAGGGCAACGCCCTCGGGCGTGATGAGCACCGTGGTGTTGTAGAAGCGGCCGCCGTCGTTCTCGATCAGCCCCACCACCACGGCGAGGTCGCGCTCGCGGGCCGCTGCGTGGATGGCGCGGACGCTTGGGCCGTCGAGGGGCTCGGCCCGCTCGGCGATGTTCTGCCGGTTGAGGAATCCGGTGATCTGCGCCTCGGGGAATACCACGATGTCGGTACCGGGCGCGCATTGGGCAATGGCATCCAGGGTGCGCGCGAGGTTGTAGGCGGTATCGCCATCGCGACCCGCGAGCTGTACGAGTTCGAGCTTCATTATCAGACCTTGTTGTCGAGCTGGGCCCCGGCCGGGAAGTGAGTGACTTTTGCAAAAGGTCGATGCCAGTATGCGTCCCGCTTGCAAAATTCCTATCACGTCGAGTGCTTAACCCCATGGGGGTAGATACATGATTCCAACCCTGCAGGACATGGCCTGGCATCGCGCCGCCGGCCAGTTGATCGAGCGCCTGGACAAGCCGGACTTCTGGCTCGCCCTGACCCGCCTGGTCAGCGAATACGTCCAGGTCGACAGCTGGGCGGTCCTGCTGTTCAGCGATTCCCGCCCCCTCGCCTTTGCCGAAAGCCCCTATGAGGGCGATGGCCCCGACCCCTTCATCCACGACTACCTGCAGGGGCTCTACCTGCTCGACCCCTTCTACATCGCCAACCGGGAGCATCCCGCCACCGGGCTGTTCCGCCTCGCCGACGTGGCGCCCGAGCGATTCAAGCAGACGGAGTATTACCAGCTCTACTTCACCCACTTCGTGGAGGAAGACGAGGTGCATTTCAACGTGCAACTCGACGAGGTACGGAGCCTGTGCCTGTCCCTGGGAAGCCGCCAGCGCTTCACCCCGGAGCAGATTTCGCTTCTGGAGATGATCCGCCCCTGGGTGGCGGGACTGATGCGCCAGCGCATGTTCTTCGAGGGGACGAAGGCGGAAAGCGCGCCACGCCCGGCAGCGCGCTGGCAGGACAACCTGGAAGAGGCCATGGAACGCCTCGGGACGCCGCTCACCGCGCGCGAACTGGATGTGATCCGACTGATCCTGAGTGGCTGTTCGAACAAGGAGGTGGCCGGCAAGCTGGCGATATCCGCCGAAACGGTGAAGGTCCACCGCCGGCACATCTACGCCAAGCTGAACATCAAGTCGCCCCAGGAACTGTTCTCGCTGTTCCTCAAGGCACACACGGAGGCCTGAACGGCCCCTAGTCCATCGCCAGCATCAGGAACAGCCCGATCATCAGCATCGCCGACGCGGCCAGGGCGGTGCCTGTGCGCACATGGTTCCAGCGCGTCCACTCTTCCAGATAGGTGCGCCAGGGCACGGAGGAGTCCGGATTGCTGGCATCCAGCTTCGCCAGGGCGTTGTTGCGCGGGACGTTGCAGAACAGGGTCACGCCGAAGTTGCCCACCAGATACAGCAGGCTGCCGAGCAACAGGAAGAAGGTGCCGGACACCTCCCAATGCACGAAGGCGTACAGCGTAAGCAGCGCGCAGACAACCGTCGTGCCCAGGAAGGCGCCGAGGAAAATACGGTTCAGCACCGTGCGGTTGATCGCCTGCATGGCGGCGATGCCTGCCTCTGGCGAGAGGCGCGCGAGGGCTTGCATCACGAAGTTGGAAAAAGCGAAGAACAGCCCGCCCATCAGCCCGCAGCTGATCACGGCGAGGAAGGCGAGCAGGAAAGCCAGGTCATCGATGAAGGGCATGGTCGGTTTCTCCGAAGTCCATCCATCTCAACAACTTCAGGACCCCTATTCCAGACGTCATGGGTACTCGATTTCGTATATCACCGGAAAGTGGTCGCTACGCAGCTTCTTGCCTCGATAGATTCGCTGTACCTGCGAATACACCTTGTCCTTCTGGAAGTAGTAGACGTGATCGAGCTGTTTGTTCTCGAATTTCAGGGTCGTGACCTGGACTGATGCCTCGCAGGCCGATTTCCAGCGGCATTTCTCAGCAATGAAGGCGTAGTCCAGCAGAGATGGAATGGCCAGGTCACCCCAAGCGACATCCGTTCCCATGCAATTGTTGATGAACGTGCTCTCACTCATGCCCGGCGTGCCGCCAGTATTGCGGCACACCTCCTGGTACATCGCCTTGGCCAGCGACAGGGAACTGCGGATCGAAACATGCGTGAATCCACAGGTTCCGGGAAGGCATCGCAACATTGTATTGCCGTTGGTGACCTTGACCTCGGCAAGCGAGTCGCCAGGCTGGTGGTTCAAATCCCCTCCGAAGAACACCAGGTCGGCATTTCCCCCGACAAAGCGGATGTCGTCGGTCACCTGCTCGAAGGCGGTCGGGCCATGGGCATTGGCATGGCAAAAGGCGAACAACTGGCCGCCCTCGGCTTGCAGAAGCAGAGTGCTGCGATTGCCCTTGGACCCCAGCGGCACCTTGTAGGGCTCATGGAATTTGTCGGCCATGTCGTTGGCGACGAAGACCATGGCCCCGAGCGTGGTGTTCTTTTTCTTACCGCCCTCCTGGTCCAGCGAAGCCTTCAATTCGTAGATGCCGGTCAGGTCCTTGACCAGTTGATTGTTTGGCCTGGCCGTTGTACCGACCTCGAACAGCGCGATGATGTCCGGTGAGAAGGCGCTCACCGCAGTGGCCAAGGCATCCAGCTTCTCTTCGTATGCCTCGCTCATCGGTAGCCTTTGGTTCTGGTCGTTAAGGTGCTGGGTGTTCCAGAGCATGATTGTGATCGTCGGCATATCTCTCCTGCCTGTCCGGGTCTTCCCTGTGATTGGCCCCATCCCGCGTTCCCGGCCAGGTAGTTCAGATATGAAGGCGCCGGGGGACGAAGGGCCGATTCAAGGTTAGTCAGCTTTGTGGAAAGCGGCGGACGGTTTCGCGAGAAACCCGTCGCAATCCGGTATCAGCCAAGCCCACTTGTCGCCCATCCACCCGACAGCCGCCGCCCCATGCATGCTGATGAATACTGGGAATGCCCGTAGTCCAGTGGCCAATGGAACCTGCGAGGACCTACGCATGATTGAAGAAAACGAATCCAACCGACACCTCAGCGAGGTCCGCCAGTCGCCGGTCTTTCGCTGGGCCGAGGGGCTGCAATGGTTCGGAGGCGTGATGTTCCTACTGGCCATCGGCCTGGCGCTGTTCACCGAAGTCACCTCCACACCCGGTGGCGTCACCCTGATCGCCGCGTTCGGCGCGCTCGGGCTGCTGTCGCTGGTTCCAGCTCGCTTCATTCTCACCGTTTACCTGATGAGCCCCGACAAGAAAGCCGGAAAGGGCCAGACGCGGAGCTGACCGCTCATCACGGCAGCTGAACGTGCCATGGGGTTGGCCGGTCAGGATTCAAACCACCCCGGGAGGATTCGCACCATGGACAACCAATGGCAGATCAACGGTCCGGCCTATGAACAGAATGTCCACGGCCTGGAGCGGGCGGGCTCGGTCATCTCCGGCCTGCTCCTGGCCCGTCACGGCCTGCATCGTGGCGGCGTACTGGGCATCTGGGACATTGGCCTCGGCGCCGCCCTGCTGCTGCGCGGGCTGACCGGCCACTGCTATGTGAAGGAAGTACTCCACGACCGCCGCGAGGCTTTGCATCACCTGCGCGCCGATCTGGAACGCCTGCAGCGCGCCGTGGACAAGCTGGCGAGGGAAGGCAAGGCCTAGGGTCGCTCCGGGGTCAGCGCGCTGGCTTGCAAGTCATCTGCGTGCCGTACCACTCCACCTTGGCTTCGCCCTGGTGCTCCCAGAAATCCACGCCATCGTTGCTGTAGCGGGCGCCGCTGGCGGTACGTTGGCTGATCGCGATGGCGTGATCGCCACCATAGGTGAAGACGGCGGCACCGGGCTCGGTGTCGTTGTAGAAGGCGGCGGTAAAGGCCTTGCCGGCATCACCACAGGCGAACGCCACGGACTTGGGCGCCGCCACCGCGCCGGACTGGATCTGCAACTCCACCAGGCGCGTCTGGTAGCTCAGGGTCAGGCACTGGTTCTGGTCGGTGGCCTTCCAGCAGTCGTCGCGGCCCTTGAGCCAGCCGCGCTGCTCGGCGCGCAAACGCTTCTGGGTCGCCGCGTCGGTGGCGGCCAGAGTGTCCTTGTAGACATCCGCCATCTGCCGGTCCAGCGCGCTCAGCTCGGCGCTCGCACACACCTGCTGTTCCACGCCCTGGGCCTTGGTGCAATCGAAAGACGGGCCGGCATCGGCCATGGTGAGCGGGCTGGTGGCGCTCAGCGCCAGAATCAGTCCTTTTGCGGGGATCATGTCGGCCTCCGTGCCTGGGGTAGTTTGACCAGAAGTTAAGACCAAACCATGGGAAAAATCCCTCCTCCTTGTAGGGGCGATTTCAATCGCTGAGCAGGCCGAAGGTCTGCCCTGGAGTCTCCGGGGGCCGCTGCGCAGCCCTTGGCGAATGAATTCGCCCCCACAGGACGCAGCTAAACCTCACCGTAAAGCTTGTCGCTGACCAGCATGTGGCCCGGTGCATGGGTGATGTAGAGCTCGGGCTCGGCTTCGGCCAATACCGCCTGAGGGGTGACACCACAGGCCCAGAACAGCGGAATCTCATCGGCAAGCACCGGCACCGCGTCGCCGTAATCCGGTGCGGCGAGGTCGGCAATGCCGATGAGGGACGGATCGCCGATATGCACGGGCGCCCCGTGGGTCATGGGGAAGCGCGCGGTGATTTCGATGGCACGCACGGCGTCGGCGGCCTTCATCGGGCGCATGGAAACCACCGTCTTGCCCGCAAGGCGCCCCGCCGGATGGGTGTCGATGGCGGTGCGGTACATGGCGACGTTGCGCCCCATCTCGATGTGGCGCAGCTGAATGCCGGCATCCAGCAGGGCCTGCTCAAAGGAGAAGGAGCAGCCGATGGCGAAGGCGACGAAATCCGCCTCCCAGAATTCGCCGATATCGGTCACTTCCTCGAACGCCCGCCCACGCCGGTGGATGCGATAACGCGGCACGTCGCTGCACACATCGACATCCACACCGAGCTTCTCGAAGTACGGCGAGCCCGGTTCGGTGACGTCCAGCAGCGGGCAGGAACGCGGATTGAGTACGCAGAAGCGCAGGAACTCATCCGCCCAGGACTTCTGCAGGATCACGATGTTGGCCTGCAGATGGCGCTGGCCGAGACCGCTGGTGTGGCTGTCGTAGTCGCCACGGCGGATCAGGCGACGCAATTCGCGAGGGGAAAGTTGGGCGAGTTCAGCAGTCATGGAGCGGCTCCGATTGTTGTTCTGAGCGTTTTGTAGGGGCGCTGCGGCCAGGCCGTCCAACAAGAATTTTCCGGGGCCGGGCATCGGGAAAATTGAACATCCACGCTGGAAGAACCTGGCTCCGCACCCTGCCCGATCGTAGGGTGCGCCATGCGCACCGCCTCGGCGTCAGAACAGGGATACAAGCTCAGAGGCTGCGCGGGTGCCCGTCGCCGGTCCTCAGCTCGGCCGGTACGAAGCAATCCATGCCCACGTTCTCGGCGTAGTGCGCCACCACGGCCTTGCTCACGTCCGCGATCTGGTCCACCAGCTCCAGGCCGGTTCCGCCGCGCCAGGACATCACCAGCGGTAGGCCCGGCGGCATCGTGCCGATGCTCAGCCGGGTCAGCTCGCCACGCTCCAACTCCTGGGCCACCAGGGCAGGCGGCAAGGCGCCGATGCCGAAACCGTCGCGCAGCAGCCGGGTCATGGCGGCCACCGAGTTCACGCAACTCAGGTGCGGTGTCATCACGCCGTTGGCGTGCAGCAGGCCAAGCACATCCTGGTGGGGCCGCGAGTGCTTGGAGAAGGTCACGATGCGCTCGCGGGCGAGTTCGGCCAGGGAGGCGTAGTCGCGGTGATAGATGGAGCCGGTGGAGACGATCCAGCACAGCGGATAACTGCCCAGTTCCAGGTTGAGCACCGACTCATGACGCAGCGGGTCGGTCTGGAAAATCAGGTCCAGGTAGCCCTTCTGCAACTGCTCGGAGAGGTTGCGCGCGGTGTCGGCCATAAGCTCGATCTCCACCGCCGGATACAGCTCGTTCACCTTCGACACCAGGGGACTCAGCCAGGTGTGGATCACCGTGTCCATGGCGCCGATACGGATGCGCCCCTGGGTGGCGGCGCTGGTGTCGATGGCCTGCCGCAGGGCGTGCATGGTGTCCATCATCTGCTCGGCGTACTCCAGCACCTTGTGCCCCTCGGGCGTCAGCGTCACGCCCCGGGAATCCCGCACGAACAGCTTCACGCCCAGTTCGTCCTCCAGAACGGCAATACGACTGGAGATGGAGGCCTGGGTGCTGAACAGCTTCTCGGCGGTCAGGCGGAAGCTTTTCAGGCGGGCGACCCAGACGAACGTTTCAAGGAACTTCAGGTTCATGGCGGTTACCAACAAACAAGGGGCCAAACGCAGCAAAGGCGAAAAGATACAGTAGATTCAAGCACTTCCTGCGCCAGAGCGATTCCGGAACGACGAACGCCGCCCATCGGCGGGGCGGCATCTTCAACCCTGGTGCCGTTGATCGGGTATCGGAAATTCTTATCCCCTGCGGCCGCTTTAATTAGTTGGACGGTCCCGCAACCCCGGCACAAGAATCCGCCCACTGGCTGCGGGCGCCGACTCCGCATCCGCCGAATGCTCAAACAACGCCAAGAACAGCGATCGGAGAACCCCATGCAAAAACACGCGACCCACGCGGGCGGCGGCCTGGACATCGACCAGGGCGGCCATTTCGGCTGGTACCGGGCCCTCAGCAAGCAGGAACGCCGGACCTTCTGGAGCTGCAAGATAGGCTACGGCCTGGACGGCATGGACACCCAGATGCTCAGTTTCGTCATCCCCACGCTGATCGCCATCTGGGGTATCAGCACCGGTGAAGCCGGCCTCATCCACACCCTCACCCTGCTCGCCTCCGCCGCTGGCGGCTGGGTAGCCGGCATTCTCTCCGACCGCATCGGTCGCGTGCTCACCCTGCAACTGACGGTGCTCTGGTTCGCCTTCTTCACCTTCCTCTGCGGCCTCGCACAGAGCTACGAACAACTGCTGATCGCCCGCACCCTGATGGGCTTCGGCTTCGGTGGCGAATGGACCGCCGGCGCGGTACTGATCGGCGAAGTCATCAAGGCCAAGGACCGTGGCAAGGCCGTGGGCCTGGTGCAGTCCGGCTGGGCCCTCGGCTGGGGCATGACCGCTATCCTCTACTCGCTGATGTTCAGCATCCTGCCGCCGGAAGATGCCTGGCGCGCGCTGTTCATGCTGGGCCTGCTGCCGGCGATCTTCGTGATCATCGTCCGTCGCCTGGTGAAAGAGCCGGAAATCTACAAGGAAGCCCGCAAGCACAACCAGGGCGCCGAGAAGGTCAATTTCTACGAGATCTTCGCCCCCGGCATGCTCAGCATCACCCTGCGCGCATCCTTGCTGACCACCGGTGCCCTGGGTGGCTACTACGCCATCACCTCCTGGCTGCCGACCTTCCTCAAGGCCGAACGCGGACTGACCGTGCTGGGCACTGGCGGCTACCTGGCGATGGTGATCCTCGGCTCCTACGTGGGCTATGTGATCAGCGCCTTCCTCACCGACCTGATCGGCCGCAAGAAGAACTTCATCCTCTTCGCCGTCGGCTCCTTCGTCGTGGTGCTGCTCTACACCAACCTGCCGGTGAGCAATACCGCCATGCTCTGGCTGGGCTTCCCCCTGGGCTTCTTCGCCTCGGGCATCTTCAGCGGCATGGGCTCCTTCCTCACCGAGTTGTTCCCTACCCGCATCCGGGGTTCGGGCCAGGGCTTCTGCTACAACATCGGCCGCGCCGTGGCCGCGCTCTTCCCGATGCTGATCGGCATCCTCAGCCAGCACGTCTCGCTGGGTGTGGGCATCGGCAGTTTCGCTGCGGTGTCCTACGGGGTGGTCATCCTCGCCGCCCTCAGCCTGCCGGAAACCCGCGGCAAGCAACTCGAGCTCTAACCCCCTATCTCTTGTCCCGCCTGCTGCCGAGCCCGTGGCCGGCGGCAGGCCTTCGCCTGCCTGGAGAACAGACCATGAGCAGACTGCTGCTGAATTGCGATATCGGCGAAAGCTTCGGAGCCTGGAGCATGGGCCTGGATGCCGACGTGATGCCCCTGATCGACTGCGCCAACATCGCCTGCGGATTCCACGCCGGCGACCCCGGCACCATGCGCCGCACCATCGGCCTGGCGGTCAAGCACCGGGTGAGCATCGGCGCCCACCCCGGCTACCCGGACCTGGTGGGCTTCGGCCGCCGCTCCCTGGCCTGTTCGCCGGCCGAAGTGGAAGACCTGATGCTCTACCAGATCGGCGCCCTCGACGGCCTGTGCCGCGCCCAGGGTGCCCGCGTCAGCTACGTGAAGCCCCATGGCGCGCTGTACCAGGACATGATTCGCGACCCGGCCATCCTCGCCGCCGTGATGCGCGCCGTGGCCGCCTACGACGCGCAACTGCCGCTGATGCTGATGAGCACCCGCGACAACAGCGCCGCCCAGGCCATCGGTGATGAACATGGCGTGAGCCTGTGGTTCGAAGCCTTCGCCGACCGTGCTTACGACGGCAATGGCTACCTCGTGTCACGCAACCTGCCCGGTGCGGTGCACCACGACCCGGAACAGGTGGTGGCCCAGGCCATCACCCTCGCCCGTGGCGAGTCCCTGCGCGCCAGCGATGGCAGCGACCTGCCGCTGAAGGCCCATACCCTCTGCGTGCACGGCGACAACCCCGGCTCGATCGCCGCGGTCAAACGCATACGCGAAGCACTGGAGGCCCAATGAGCACCCCGCAGTTGCGCATCGAAGTGGCGTCCATCGACGCCTTCATCCTGCGCCTGTTCGACCGCATCGACGAAGCCAACATGCCATGGATGCTGGCCGCTGGCACTCGTCTGCGTGAAACCTTCGGCGATGCACTGGTAGACCTGGTGCCCTCCTACACCACCCTGCTGCTGCACTACGACCTGCAGCAGCTGGACCCGCGCCAGGCCCGTGAGCTGATTGCCGGCGCCCTGTCCGACCTCAGCCCGGAAACCCGCGCCAGCGGCCGCAGCCACGTCATTCCCACCTGGTATGACCCGAGCGTCGGGCCGGACCTCGAACCCCTGGCCCAACGCAAGCACATCGGCGTCGCTGAACTGGTGCAACGACACAGCCAGCGCGAATACCAGGTATTCGCCCTCGGTTTCACCCCCGGCTTCGCCTTCATGGGGCTGGTGGAGGAAGCGCTCGCTGCGCCGCGCCTGACCACGCCACGCAAACGCATCGCGCCCGGTAGCGTCGGTATCGCCGAACGGCAGACGGCGGTCTACCCGGTGGAAAGCCCCGGCGGCTGGAACCTGCTGGGACGCACGCCGGTGCGTCTGTTCGACTTGAATCTTCCCGGCTACAGCCTGCTGCAGGCCGGCGACCGGGTGCGCTTCGAGCCCATCGACCGCGCCGAATTCATCCGCCTGGGCGGCGACGACACCCCGCTGGAGAGCCTGCAATGAGCCTCGTGATCGACAACAGCACGCCGTTCATCCTCCTCCAGGACAAGGGCCGCTTCGGCTGCCGGCACCTGGGCGTAACCCAGGGCGGTGCACTGGACTGGGTGTCCATGGGTTGGGCCAACTGGTTGCTGGGCAACGACCTGGATGCCGCCGTGGTGGAAGTCGGCCTGGGCGCGTTCAGCCTGACCTGCCAACGGGACGGCGTCCTGGCCATCGCCGGTGCCGACCTGGGCGCCACGCTGGACGGCCAGCCGCTGCCGGCCTGGGGCGCCTTCAGGGTGCGCAGTGGCCAGCGCCTGGCCTTCGCCCATCCGCGCCGGGGTGTTCGTGCCTATCTCGCCGCACCGGGCGGCTTCCGTGGCGAACATCAGCTGGGCAGCGTATCGACCGTAGCCCGTGAAGAGCTGGGAGGCCTCAACGCGAACGGCAAGGCCCTGGCCAACGGCGACCAGCTGCATTGGCAAGGCGAGGCCGTGCAGATGCGCGACATGCCTCGCGCACAGATTCCCGACTTCAGCGCTGACGCCCGTCTGGAGCTGATCCTCGGCGCGCAGATCGGAGACTTCTCCGGCCAAAGCCTGTTCGATGCCTTCAACAGCCAGTGGACGGTGGACACCCGCGCCGATCGCATGGGCGTGCGCCTGCTCGGCCCGAAACTGGAATGCCGGACCCAGTCGATGATCTCCGAAGGCATCGCCCTGGGCGCCGTGCAGGTCCCGCCGGATGGCCAGCCCATCGCCCTGCTCAACGACCGCCAGACCATCGGCGGCTACCCCCGCCTCGGTGCCCTCACCCCACTGGCCGCGGCGCGCCTGGCGCAATGCCTGCCCGGCGCCACGCTGCACCTGGTGCCGACGGTGCAGGAAGCGGCCCATCAGGAACACCGCAAGGCCCTGTCTGGATGGTGGAGCTGAGCGCTCCTCTTGTGGGGGCGATTTCAATCGCGATGCAGACCGCAGGCCTGCCCCTTGAGGCTTGCTGGGGCTGCTTCGCAACCCTTGGCGATTGAAATCGCCCCTACAGGCAGGAAGCCCACAGGAAAGCGTCCAAAGGGTTTACCATTGCGCCCTTTCCCCTCTGCTGGCTGCCTCCATGACCGATCCCATCCGCCTGTCCAAACGCGTTATCGAACTCACCGGCTGCTCTCGCCGGGAAGCCGAGCTGTACATCGAAGGCGGCTGGGTGACGGTGGATGGCGAAGTGGTGGAACAGCCGCAGTTCAAGGTGGAAGGCCAGACGGTGGCCCTGCTGCCCGGCGCCACGCCCGAACAACTGGAGCCGATGACCCTGCTGCTCAACCAGCCAGCCGGACTCTCCTTCGAAGCCGCCCAGCGCGTGCTCACCCCCGAAAGCCGCTGGCCGGACGACCGTTCCAATGTGCGCTTGCGGCGCGGCCACTTCTCCCGCCTGTCCACCGCCCTGCCCCTGCAGCCGGGCGCCGGCGGCCTGCTGGTGCTGACCCAGGACTGGCGCGCCCTGCGCAAGCTCAACGAAGACGCCGGCAAGCTGGAGCAGGAGTATGTGGTCGAGGTCAGCGGAACGATGACGGAGAACGGGCTGGACAAGCTCAAGCGCGGCATCCGCGTGAAGTCCGGCGAACTGCCGCCGGTGAAAGCCAGCTGGCAGAACGAAACCCACCTGCGCTTCGCCCTGAAGAATCCCCGCGCCGGCCTCATCGCCTCCTATTGCGAAGCCGTCGGCCTGAAGGTGGTCAGCATGAAGCGCATCCGCATCGGCGGCGTGCCCATGGGCAAGGTGCCGGTTGGGCAGTGGCGGTATCTGGGGCTGGCAGAGAAGTTCTGACAGGACGCCGTCCTGCCGTAGGTTGGTCCGCGGAACGAGGCCCACCAGTGCAGAGCCCGGGGGGGGCGGAGACTGGTGGATGGAAAAGCGCCATCCACCCTACGGGCCGAGGCACCACCGCTCTTGTAGGGGCGAATTCATTCGCCAAGGGATGCGAAGCATCCCTCGCCCCCAAGGGCAGTCCTTCGGCCTGCATGGCGAATTCATTCGCCCCTACAGTTGTTGTTCCTGCCGGCTGCGAGCGTCCTGCCGGGGCTGTTGCCCGGACGAAGCCGTCCGCTCAGCGGGATTGGCACTCAGGCGCTGGAATTCGAATACCGGCGTTGTTGCCGGCCTGCTCTGCGCAGGGGCGCTGCCCGGGCCACGGCCTGAGTACTGACCGTAGACACCCAGCAGGAACATCCCGATCACCATGAAGATGGCGACACGTTCGACCGACCTGGGACTCTTGCCGGAAGGCTGGTGCAGCACCTGCAACTTCGGCGAATGGGACTGGCGCATCATCAGTCGTCCAGAACCCGATCCATCAATTCCAGGCCCAGTCGCTGGGTGCTGGACACATCCTGCAGCTCCCGCTGGCTGATGCCGGCCACCTTGGTTCGCGGTATGGCGAGATGGTGGTTGCTGAGGGTGATGGAGCAGCTGCCATCGGACTCCCACAAGCACTCGAACTGAAACGTGACGCTCATCTTGTTCAAGGTGTCCTCAACCTGGCGAAGCATCAAATTATTCATTCTCAGTCCTCCCCACCAATCGAGTGGCCGGACTGAAAAACCTAGCAGGGAAACCCGCCGCGTAAATGTCATCGGGCGGTTATTCATCGGAAAGCATCCCTCGGCTGCATGACACCCCCGTTGCAGAGCCTTTGCTGACAAACGGTCCTTGCAACCTTCCCTGGCGGGTACGTCACTTGCACTAATGCAAGATCGAGGGGGCCGGCATGCCCAACGATCATCTCGCACCCGGATTCGGCGTCGCGGAAACTTTCTTCCTGGTGGACAGGCGCAGCCGCAATCTCCCCGCGCAGCTGCCGGATGGTTTCCTCCAGGCCGCCCGGGATGCATTCAAGGAAGGCTTCAGCCAGGAGATGTTCCAGAGCCTGGTGCGCCTGGACATGGCCCAGCCCAGCCTGCTGGAAATCGCCGAGGCCCGCGCCAGCCTGCTGGAACGGCGCACCCGCCTGGTAGCCATCGCTCGGGAATATCAGCTGGCGCCGGTCTGCGCGGGCACCCATCCCTTCGCGGACTGGCACTCACAGACGCCGTCGGATGACCCGCACAACCAATCGTGCTTCGAAGACCATCGGATGATCGCCCACCGCAGCCTGGCCTGCGGCCTGCGTGTCCAGGTCGTCTTGCCTGAGCACGTCGACCGCATCCTGGTGATGAACCGGGTGCTGGACTGGCTGCCCCTGCTGCTGGCGCTGAGCACCTCATCGCCCTTGTGGGGTGGTCGCCCGACGGGGCTGATGAGCTATCGCCAGGCGCTCTGCGCGGAATGGCCGCACAAGGGCATCCCCGAGCACTTCCCGGACGAACCGGCGTTTGCCGCCTACATGCAGTGGCTGATGGCGTCAGGGTCGATCCGGCGAGAGAGCGATCTCAGCTGGCGCATCCGCCCTTGCCCACGTTTTCCAGCCCTGGAGTTGCTGGGCGTCGACGCCTGCCCATCGGTGGAGGATGCCCTGTGTGTGGCCTCACTGTTCCGCGCCCTCGTGGCCTGGTCCATGGAGCGGACGGAAGATGTCCCGCACGACCCTCTGCTGCAACGCCTGATACTGAAGGAGAACCACTGGCGCGCCATGCGCTTTGGTATCCACGGTCTGTTCCTCGACGCCTCGGGCGAGGCCAGCCTGTCGGCCGGCGCCTGGCTGGCACGCGCCCATGCCTGTTTTGGCGCACTGGCAGAAGCCGAAGGTGACGGCCTGGCCTTCACCCGTGGCCGCCACATCCTGCGCTACGGCAGCAGCGCCGACCGCCAGTTGCAGCGTTACCGGGAGGCCCTGCAGGCGGGCCTGCCCCGACAACAGGCGCTGGTTTCGGTAGTGGATGGGCTGATCGCCGAAACCAGCGGCGATTAACCTACCTGGCTCATTTTGAGGACGTGGGAAATGCTCTGCGTACGGCCATCCCAGAGGTAGCGGAAGTGCGGCCCCTGCACCGGCAGGGTCACCGCCGGCGGGCGGAAGGCAGCCACGCACTCGTGGCCCGGCAGGCGCACGCTGTTGTACAGCAGCCCCCATTTGCCGGCGTTGCGGTGCTGCCCGGCAAAGGCCTGGCTGGCGCCGTAAGTGGCCGGGTCCGGGTCATGCAGCTCGACGCGATCACGCACGTCGAGCATCGGCTGGACCACCTTGTTCACGTAGGCGCGCAGGGTGATCTCGATGCTCGCCTCCTGGGTCGCACGCCAGAAGCGCTCCTGGTGGTAGCGGGTTTCGGCGATGGCGGCGTCGATGGAGTTGGCGCAGTAATAGACACCGAAGGAACCATCGGAAAAGCGGCTGGCACGGCCGATGTGGGTGAACACGGCCATCACCACCGTGGCTCCGGCGCCGCTGACACGATCCTCGGGCGCCACGCGGGAAATCTCGCCTACCTGGTCGCGCAGCCGGTCATTGGTCATGGACTCGATGGCGTAGGCGATTTCCAGGTCATCCGGGTCGAGGGTGTCCTCGAACACGGAGATGGGCGGAAAGCAGCTGTTGATCAGGCGGTAGGCCTTGCTCCATTCGGGAATCCGTTCAACCAGAAGCTCCTGGGTCATCAGCCACGCACTCCATCGAGATAGCGACGCACATCAGCCACATCCACCACCTGGCCACCCAGCATGTAGTCCAGCGCGCTGCGGCCGTTGAAGGGCGCGGCGCTGTTGGGCTTGTGCACCCATTCGTAAGCCCGTGCTTCCTGGTTGCTGAACAGGATGCGCAGGGACTTGTGAATGCCCATCAGGTAGGAAATGCGCTCCAGGGTGTCATGGGGCAGGCGCACGCTGGGCAGCTTCTTGTAGCTGAAGTAGGTGGTATTGCCGATAGAGCCCAGCAGGGTGCGCTGCTGCTCCTTGGTGCAACCCCACTTATCCATCAGGTTGAAGAAGAACTTCAGGGCCACGCGGCCCGCTTCGCCACCCTGGATATCCGGGCTGGCATGGCTGGCGGGAATGCTCATGACGTTTCCTCGAGCAGATGTCTTGCTTGTAAATTTAATCCTTATCCGAATTATTTCAAGCATTCAGTTCGGATAAGTATCTACCACCTCCCCTCCTTGGTGGCTCCGGGGCCAATCAATGGAAAAAAGCGCCAATGTGCCAGAGCGCTTTCGACCTAGGCCCCGGCAGCCGCGCTGGCTAGAGTGCCGACGCACGCCACTCGCGAGGGCCACCGCCATGCTCGACGCCACCACCGCACGCCGCTCCCGCTACATGGAGAACCGCCACCTGGCACTGGCCCTGTTCGCCGAGCAGGGCTACGGCCAGGTGAGCATGCGCGACCTGGCGGCGCAGCTCGGCATCAAGGCCGGCTCCATCTATCACCATGTCGAAAGCAAGGAAGCGCTGCTGTTTGAGTTCATCGAAGAGCTCTACGAGCAGTTGCTGGAGAATGCCGACCTGGCCGCCCGCGTGCACCGCGAACCGGCGGCACGCCTGGCCGCGCTGATCGACGCGCACCTGGCCCTGCACGAGCCCATGGGCTTGCACTTCCGCCTGGCCGAACTGGAAGCGCGCTGCCTGTCCGGGGAGCGTCTGGAACAGGCACGCGACCTGCGCGCGGCTTATGAAGAGGCCTTGCTGGAACCGCTGCAGGAACTCGCCGCCCAGCCCCTGGACGCTGCCGGACGCGGCGCGGTGGCCGGCATAGTGTCCCTGCTCAATCAGCTGCCGGCCTGGCTCGACGCCAGCGGCCTGCCAACGGAGCAAGGGCAGGAATTGATGCAACGGATGATCCTCGGCACGGTACGCGGAGCCCTGCGCTTGCCCTGATATGGGGATCTTGTGGGGGCGAATTCATTCGCCAAGGGACACGCTGTGTCCCCTTGGGAAGCGTTCGCTTTCCGCCATAACCAGTCAGACGAAACAGGCTATTACGCATTTAGCGCGGGCAGGGAAATTCGACAGGCGCTTGGGGAAAGCGCCTACGTGGGGACTGCATTGCTGGCTTACAGGGGCCTTGGATAGGGTTTGCGGAGCTGTGACCCGAGGGTCATGGCCGGGTGTGGAAGCCCGTGCTTGGAGAATCGAGCTCGCCATAGCGACGCGTTAATTGTCGGCAGTCTATGGCGGACCGTACGAGGGGCTTCGGCCCGACCGGTCTTAGCTCTGTTCTCCCGGTTCTTCCACACTCGTACGGTCCGCCACCCTTCAAGGATTTGGTGGCGGCTCCACAACCCAATGGATGGAGCTTTCCCATGACCCTTCCCGAAATCACGCCCCAGACCTTCCGCCGCCACCGCCGCCCGCTGCGCGCCTTCCTTATCGGGCACGAAGCCTGGTTCTCCACCCGCGACCTGCGCCGCCTGCTCAACACCGACATCAACGACCGCCTTATCGGCCGGCTCTGTGATGACCAGTGCCAGCGCGTGCTGTTGCTCAATGGCAGCGGCCGCTTCAACGAAGAAACCGTGATCAGCGAATCCGGCCTGCACACCCTGCTCTGGATGTACTGCTACCACCCGGAAAACCGGTTGTTGCGCCAGTGGGTGAGTCAGGAGGTGCTGCCGGTGCTTTGGAATGGGAAATTGCGTGCTGCATAGTTAGCCCTCTCCCCCGCCCTCACTCCCTGAAAGGGAGAGGGGGCGGGGGCAGTCCGGAACCAACGCCCTTCGCTATAATCCTGCCATCGCGCCAGGTAAGAGACTTGCCAAATGCCACCGCTTTCACTCCGAGCCAAGCAGGCGTATTGCGCCAAAACCCGTCGTTCCAACTATGCCGCCAGCCTCCGTCTGGAGGGTTTCGATACTTCCCCGGCGGACGCTGAACGCAAGCTTCCCAGCCGGGAAGAAATCCTCGAGCGCTATCGCAATCGACAAGGCTGATGCGCGACAAGTACGGCGCTGACCAGGACCCTTATTGCTACCCAGGTTCTCTCGTCCTACGCAATTTGCTGGATATCAGGGACGAGCCGACGCTGGATGAGGCAGAACGCGCCCTGTCTGAGGTCGCCGCAGGCGAAATCGACTTCACCCCTCCGCCTTACGACCTCAATTACCTCGCACGTATACACCTCGCGCTCTTTCGCGATATCTACGAATGGGCTGGCGAACTTCGCACCGTGGACATCGCCAAGGGCGGTACGTACTTCTGCAATGTCACAAGACTGGAGCCAGAAGCGAACAAGCTTTTCCGCGCTCTCGCGGATGCCAACTGGCTAGAGGGACTCGACCGTCCTGCCCTTATTGCCGCAGCGGCCGAACTTTACGGCGATATGAACATGCTCCATCCCTTCCGTGACGGTAATGGGCGGGCTCAGCGCATCCTTTTCGAGCACCTGATCGCCAACGCCGGATTCGAAATCGATTGGTGGGTGGTGGAAAGGCAAGAATGGATCCAAGCCAATATCGACGCAGTAGTCTGCGATTACCGGGGGCTGATACAGATATTCGAGCGGTGCGTTGGACAAGCGCTGCCTGAACTGGACCGTTGAGGCCGCCACCCGTTGTTTCAATATCCGAGGGAGTGCAGACCACCAGCATCGCAAGCTCCACCCATCCTACGGACTGCATCCGGTTAGCTTCCTGAAACCATCTTTTCGCTCACATTGCCTACTGTTTAAGTACCAGCAGCAGAGATATCGCGATGTACGAGCCCATCAATGCAGTTGTAGTCATGGGTGTTGCCGGTAGCGGGAAGTCGGCCGTGGCGCGTGCACTGGAGGTGCGGACCGGGGCCAGGCTGATCGAGGGTGATGCGTTCCACCCCGACCGCAACATCCAGAAGATGAGCAGCGGGCAGCCCTTGACCGACAAGGACCGCGCCAGTTGGCTGCGCGCGCTGGAAAAGCGATTGCACCGGGCCAAGGTCGATGGCGAGCGTCCGATCCTCACCTGCTCGGCGCTCAAGCGCAGCTACCGCGACGGCCTGCGCCACGCCATGCCCGGCGTGGGCTTTGCCTATCTGCAGCTCTCCCCCGCCGCCGCCGCCGAGCGAATGGCCCGGCGTCATGGGCACTTCATGCCGTGCAGCCTGCTGGAAAGCCAGTTCGTCGACCTGGAAGAACCGCTGGGCGAGCCGCTGACCCTGATCCTCGACGGCACCCTGTCGGTGGGCGAACTGGCCAGCGCCATCCACCAGTGGTGGCAACAGCACGCGCCGGCTTGAAGAACGAATCGGTGCCCAGTGGTAGGGTGCGCCGCGCGCACCGAGCATTGTCATTTGTGCGCACGGCGCACCCTACGGGCATTGGACTGGTGCCGAGTCCAGCCTCGATTGGCGGACAAAGGGAGCGTTCTCCTCCCTGTGGGAGCGATTTCAATCGCGAATGAATTCGCTCCCACAACGTAGACGCAGTACCGCCACAGCATTCCGCCATCATCCAGTCTTCGGGGAAAAGCGCTTAGAATCCCGCGCTTTGCCGTGGTTACAGGGATCGATCCAATGCTGTCTGCCATGAAACGCGCCCTGGCGCGTTACTTCCCGCGAACCACCGAGTACCTGCGCGCCGAGCGTGAAGCCGCTGACCAACTGCGCAAACCCACGCCTCGGGCGAAGAAATCCGCCAGCACCGGCAAGACCAAGGCGACCGGCACCAAGAAAGCCGCCGCTGGCGATGGCCCCGCCAAACCGGAAAAGCCTGCCGACGAAGGCATCTACGCGGGCGCCCGGATGAAAGCGACCGACGCCCAGCTGCAGGCCATGCGCGAACGGGTGGCCCAGGCCGTGGCCGCTGGCGTGGTCAGCCCGCCCTCGGACGAGCAGTGGGCGATGATCCTCGGCCGCGCCCCGCTCACCCGCATCTTCGCCGGCGCCGGTTCCGGCAAGTCCACCACCCTGGTACTGCGGGTGGTGTTCATGCTTTGCCACATGGGCGTGGCGCCGGAGCGGCTCACGGTCATTTCCTTTACCAATGCCTCCTGCGCCCAGCTGCGCGAGCAACTGCTGAAGGTCCTGGCCTTCTGGCAATTCCCCTTCGACACAGCCCAGGCGCGCCAGTGCGTGCGCACCTTCCATTCGGCCATGGGCACTCTGGCCAAGGAGCTGCTGGGTAACCCGCGCTGGTTCGAACAACTGGACGACGCCGGCGCCGGCGAGTTGGACAACCCGCTGCTGGCCGGCCGCCTGCGCCCGGCCCAGCAACGACTGCTGCAACAGGCCTACCAGGATTGCTATGCCGCAGACGCGGGGTTCCGCGAGCGGGTCCACGATCTGCTGGGCCTGCCGCCACTGCCCGCCCCGGTCGAAGGCCAGCCGGCGCGAATTCCGAAGGCGCCCATGGACAGCTTCAAGCTGGCCGGCGAGTTCACCCCGCTGCCACTGTTCGAGGCCTTCTACGTGCAGGCCGGTTTCATGGAAAGCATCGGCATCCGTGTCGACCAGCTGAAACCTCGTGCCCTGGCCTGTTCGGCGCGGGAGCGCACCTTCGTCGAGGCCCTGGCGCAGTTCTGGAAGCACTTCGAGGCCCTGCTGCAACAGCAGGGGCTGATGACCTTCAACGCTGCCTTCCAACGCCTGGGCGAAGTGCTGGCCAAGGGTAACGGCCTGCCCAGCGCGGCACTGGCGCCCTACTGTCATCTGCTGATCGACGAGTTCCAGGACATCTCGCCGCAGATCGTCCAGTGGCTTCAGGCCCTGCATCGCGGCCTGGCACGCCAGGGCGAGGCGGTGAGCCTGATGGCCATCGGCGACGACTGGCAGTCCATCTACGGTTGGCGCGGCAGCTCGCCGGAGCTGTTCATGGACTTCGACCGGCACTTCCCCAGCAAGGGCAAGACGAAGAAAAGCACGGTGCTGACGCTGGAAACCAACTACCGCTCCATCGAGCCCATCCTGCGGGACGGCGAGGCGGTGCTGGAGGGCGTGGCCTTCAAGCAGACCAAAGCCAGCAAGGCGTTCAAAGCCGTGCAGCCCGGCGACCACGGGGTGAAGCTGGTTTCGCGCTTCGACCTCAAGACCCGCATGCCGGAGCTAGTGCAGGAAATCCAGGCCCAGTGCGCCCATGTCGCCAGCCGCACGAATGCCGACCGCAATCCGGTGCTGCTGCTCTCCCGGCGCAACGAGCCGCTCCGGCAGATCCAGGGCCAACTCGATTCGGCGCTGCCGGTGCGGGCCTACAGCATTCACCGCGCCAAGGGCTTGCAGGCGGAGGTGGCGATCATCGTCGACGACTGCGCGCCGCCGGAGAAACATCCGCTGCGTAATGCGCTCTATGCCCACTCCGGTTTCTTCCGCAACAGCTACGACCAGGCGATGCAGGACGAAAGCCTGCGCCTGGCCTACGTGGCCATTACGCGGGGCGTGAGCCGGGTGATCTGGTATTCGAACAAGGTGCAGGGCGCGGTCGAGGTGCTGTCGCGACATGGACATCGCGAATAAATCGTCGCCACGGTGTCCACAAGTAGGGTGCGCCATGTGCACCGACGCGATGTTTGTGACGCGAGCCACCTTTCTGGTGCGCGCGGCGCACCCTACGGGACCGGCAAACCGCTCTTTTCGTCGGCCCGTTCAGCCGATGTCATGAAATGAAAAACCGCTGTCGCCGGATGCAAGGTGCCTGGGTTTCCTTGGGCCCTAGAGTTTCTGCCATTCACCGCAGGCAGGGCCAAGGGCCCGGAAACTCGAGAGTCGCAATGAGCAAATCCACTCAAACGTCCCAGAACACAACAACAACCAAGCGACGTCCGGCAGCCGGCAAAACCCGCCGCAGCCAGAAGGATGCCGACCTCCCGGGAGACGCCCAGCAGCACGAGCTGATCGGCACTGCCACCAACCAGACCCTGGCCGGCAATCCGCTGGTCAGCGTGCGCGCCGCCGACCTGGCCAGCTCCGCCGGCTACCTGCTCAAGGCCGTGGGCAAATCGCCGCTCAAGGCCGGCTATCACCTTGGCGGGTACCTGAAGGAGATGGGCGCCATCGTCAGGGGCAAGTCCAGCATCGCGCCGGACCCCAAGGACAAGCGCTTTGCCGATCCTGCCTGGCAATCCAACTTCCTCCTGCGTGGCCTGCTGCAGAGCTACCTGGCCGGCCAGAGCGAATTCAACCGTTTCATCGAATCGGCCGATCTGCCGCCCCTGGAAAAGAGCCGCGCCCAGTTCGTCGCCTCGCTTCTGGCCGATGCGGTGGCACCCAGCAACTCGCCGCTGACCAACCCCACCGCCCTGCGCAAGCTGGTGGACACGGGCGGCATGAGCCTGGCCCGGGGCGTTCGCCAGTTCACCCATGACATGCTGAACAATCGCGGTCTGCCGGCGCAGGTCGACAGCACGCCGTTCAAGGTCGGGGAGAACATCGCCACGGCCAAGGGCGAGGTGGTGTACCGCAACAAGATGTTCGAGCTGCTGCAGTTCGCGCCGACCACGCCGAACATGTTTGCGCGCCCGCTGGTGATGTCTCCGCCGCAGATCAACAAGTACTACGCCATCGACCTCTCGCCGGAGAAGAGCCTGATCAAGTGGGTGCAGGACAGCGGCGTGAACCTGTTCGTCATCAGTTGGCGCAACCCCACCGCCAAGCACCGCGAATGGTCACTGTCCGACTACGCCCTGTGCCTTGACCAGGCCGTGGATGTGGCACGCCAGATCACCGGCAGCCCGGACGTGAACATGTGGGGCTCCTGCTCCGGTGGCATCACCCTGGCAGCCTACCTGGGCTGGCTGGCGGCGCGCGGCGAAGGCCACAAGGTGGCTAACACCTGCTGGGCCGTGTGCGTGCTCGACATGCCCTCGGCGCTGGGCGACACCACCCTCGGTCTCTTCACCACACCGTCTGCCCTGCGTGCGGCCAAGGCCAGTTCGCGACACAAGGGGGTACTGAGCGGCCAGGACATGGCGCGCATGTTTGCCTGGATGCGGCCCAACGACCTCATCTGGAACTACTGGGTGAACAACTACCTGCTGGGCAACAAGCCGCCGGCGTTCGACATCCTGGCCTGGAACAACGACACCACGCGTCTCCCGGCCCAGTTGCACGCGGACTACCTCGACCTGGTGCAGCAGAACCCCTACAGCAATCCGGGCACCCTTTCGATTGCAGGCGAATCCATCGACATGACGCAGGTTCAGGTCGGCGCCTACGTGATCGGCGGCACCACCGACCACATCACGCCCTGGCAAGGCTGCTACGGCACGGCCCGACTGTTCGGCGAAGACGCCACCTTCGTGCTGTCCAACGCCGGTCACCTGCAGAGCCTGGTCAACCCGCCCGGCAACCCCAAGTCGTACTTCTATTCGGCGCCGGCCAACGCCGATGATCCGGAAACCTGGCTGCAGAACGCCGGGGAACGCCACGAAGGCAGCTGGTGGCCCCATTGGCGCGAGTGGATCCAGCAGCGGTCGGGCGAAAGCCAGACGGCACCGAAGAAGCTGGGCTCGCGCAAGTACCCGCCGCTCTGCCCCGCCCCCGGCATGTACGTGCTGGAACGCTGAGGGCACAAGGCAGAACAACGCCGGGGCGAATTCAGCCCTGGCGTTGACGCATCTGGATGAACAGGGCTTCGACCTTTTCCCGCGCCCAGGGCGTCTTGCGCAAGAAGGTCAGGCTGGACTTGATGCTCGGGTCGCTCTTGAAGCAACGGATGTCGATGCGCTTGGCCAGGCCGTCCCATCCGTAGTGCTCCACCAGTTCGTTGAGCAGCTTTTCCAGCGTGACCCCATGCAACGGATTGTTCGGGGTTTGGGTCATGGCGGGCCTCGTTCAGTTTGCGAAAGCGGTGGAGCTTAGGGCCACGCATCACAGAAGGCCACTCCCGCCGCTGTGCCGACCCAGGACAAGGCCTGCCGGTGAACCCGGTCCGTCCATTCATCGCCAACAGTCATGCAATTCCGCCGTGCATGTACGCTCAACAAAGTCCCGGAGAGGATAAAGCTTGGTCACCACGGATCACCGCCTCCGTCTCAGGCACCTTCTCCGTGCCCAGGTCCGTGGTGACCTTTCTTCCCCTTAGGTCACTCCTGTTGGTCACCAGGCCGCCTCAAGGGAAGCGCGGCGTCAGCCGGCTGGCTTCTGGCACCGGGAAGGGGAAGCCGAGCACTGGGTACTTGCCGCGAACGCGGTTCTGCGCCTGGCAGTTCTTGACGCAGCTCGTCGGCGGCGGGGCAACCTCGACCGAGTCCTCGCCCAATACGCCCCCCATGCGACCACCACTGGACACACGCCACACGGATACGCCGCCGAACTGGCTGATGCGGGTAGCAACCTGCGGGCTGTCCCGTCCGACCAGCTTGGGCGACAGGTCGTTGGCGAAATTGATCCGGGGCGTCACCGGCACCGGGTAGCACTGCGGGGTGAAATTGGGCGGCGTGCAAAGCGGCAGCGGGGGCGGATTTCGGAAATTGGGGTTATCGAAGTAGAACACCCCCTCCGCCAGTACATGGGTGAAGTCGGTCGGGAGGCCATCCGCACGCGACGGCTCCATCTGGAAGATGCCGCCCTGGGCACAGTCCTTGGCCTGGATCTTCATGCTGACGCCGGAGCCACTCCGTTGCAGCAGCACATCGTTGCCCTCCACCTCCACCGTCAGATTGCCACTCAACGCCACGCCACCGAGATTTGGCGTTTTGCTGGCGAACAAAGTGGTCGGTACGCCACCGGTCATGTCCAGCGGATTCGGTGCGCCGGTCAGGGTGTAGTTGCGAACGCCGAGCGTGGCCGCATCGACTTCGAATGTCACGAACTTGCCCTGGACCAGGAAGCTGGCGCCCACCGAACTGGCGGGCACCACGGTGTCCGTGGGGCTGGAAAACGTCCCGCCGAGAAGCACGACGGAGAATCCGCCGCCCTCGCAGCCGGCATCCTTGGCGGCCTGGGCCTGCTGGCCGATCAGGCCGAGCGAAAGCGCCAGGAAAGCGGTCAGCGGAACGCGTAGTGGAAAGGCCTTAGTGGGGCTGAAGGCAGTCGCAGCGTCAGATGGAACAGTTCGGGAGTTCATTTCGTCACCTCTTGTCGGATGAGTCTTTGATTTCCTCACCGCTCACAGGAGCGGCCGGCCAACCAGCGCGGGCATCTGACTTCAGCTTGAAATGCAACAGCGGTGTATCCGCACGATCCTTCTGGACCAGTCAGCACCATCAGTGGGAAATTTTCCCACGTCGGGTAACGCTAGCCCCATGTGCCGGAGAGTCAACGACCGAATATCGGAGTCGGAATCATTTCGCATAGGGCCGCTATCGAGCTGGATGGCTTCCGACAAATGGACGCTCCCTATCGTGGATCGGGTCGGGCCCTCAAACAGCTGTGAGAAACGGGTAACGGGTGGGCGCTCAGGTCGCCCGCCCTTCCCCGCCGCTTACTTGAACAGCTCGGCGTTGGCAGCCAGGACTTCGTCCGCGCACTGCGCATCGAGGTGGCCGCCCGGAGCGCCGGCCACGCCGATGGCACCGATCACGGCATCGCCAGCCTTCACCGGCACACCACCGCCCAGCAGCAGGAAGCCGGGAATGTCGGTCAGGTTGGCGGCGACCTGGTTCTTCTGGGCGTTTTCCATGATGGCCAGGGTCGGGGTCTTGGCGGAGGCGGAGGTGAAGGCCTTGGCCTGGCTGGCTTCGATGGTGTGCGGGCCGGCGTTGTCGGCGCGGGCGAAGGCCTTCAGCAGGCCGGCGCGGTCCACCACCGCAGCGCTCACGTTGTAACCCTTGGCCTGGCAGGCCGCGACGGTGGCGGCGGCCAGCTTCTGGGCGTCGGCAGTCGAGATATTGCTTTCTTTCAGCACGGCGGCATTGGCGGCGCCCGCGAAGGTCAGGGAGCAGAGCAGCGCGGCAAGCGAATAACGAGACATGGTTACGTCCTTTTCGGGATCGATTTCAGGAGTAGCCAGTGTGGCGAGCGCGCGCCGGGGGCGGTATTCGCCCGATTACGCTGCAGCCTCCGTAGCGCTACGGAGACGGTGAGTCCAGCAGGGTCGCGTACTGGCGGATGAGCTGCGCCAGGGAGTCGGCCTCGAGCTTGGCGAAGACGTTGGCCCGATAGGTTTCCACGGTGCGCGGCGACAGGTCGAATTCGCGCGCGATTTCCTTGTTGCTCATGCCCTGGACGATGCGCACCAGCACGTCGCGCTCGCGCCCGGACAGGCGTGCCAGCCGCTCGACAGCCGCCTGGGTCACTGCCTGGCGCTCGCGGCTGGCGACGTGGCTGCGCACGGCGGCCTGCACCGCATCCAGGAACACATCGTCATCCACCGGCTTCTGCAGGAATTCCATGGCGCCGCCCTTGAAGGCACGGCGGCACAGGTCGACGTTGCCGTGACCGGTCAGCATCACCACCGGCAGATCGGACACTTCCGCCAACCGTGCCAGCACGTCCAACCCGCCGATACCCGGCATGCGGATGTCCAGCACCACGCAACCGATGGACTGCGGCGACAGCGAGGCGAGGAAGGCCTGGGGATCGCCATGCCCCTCGCTGCGCAGGCCGACGCTACGCAGCAACAGCGCCAGCCCCTCGCGAACGGCATCGTCGTCGTCCACCAGGTATACGAGCGGGGAATGTGCGGGCAGGCTCATGCGTCGGCTCCGGCAAGGGGCAGGCGCAAGGTGAAGCAGGCGCCCCGGGGTTCGAGGTTGCGGACGGTCATACGGCCGTCCATGGCGCCGGCCAGCGTCTCGCACAGCGCCAGGCCCAGCCCCATGCCTTGGGGCCGCGTGGTGTAGAACGGCTCGAACAGTCGCGGCATGGCTTCGGCATCGATGCCGGGGCCGTCATCGCTGACGCTGAATACGTATTCGCTGCCTTCGACTGCACCCTTCAGGACGATGCTCCGGGTGCCCGGTGCGTCGGCGGCGTTCTGCACCAGGTTGTGCAGGATCTGTTCGAGGGCCACCCGGTCACCCAGCGGGCGGGCGCCGGGACTTGCGTTGCGCCAGGCCAGTCGGATGCCGCGTCGGGCCAGTTCGTCTTCGCGCAGGAACAGCAGCGAAGCCGCCAGCGCGTCGGGGTCCACCGCCCTGCGCGGCGAAGGCGAACTGGGTTTCACCAGTTCGCGCATACGGCTGATGATGTCGGCCGCACGGCGGGCCTGGCCGGCGCTGGCAAGCAGGGCCTGACGTACCGTCGGGCGCTCTTCCTCGTCATCCAGCAGGCGTTCGGCAGCGCGCACCTGGGCGAGGATGGCGGTCAGCGGCTGGTTCAATTCATGGGCGATACCCGCAGCCATTTCCCCCAGGGTGCTGAGGCGCGTCATCGCCGCGAGGCGGACCGTCTCCTGCTGCCGCCTGGCCTCGGCGCGCGAGCGCTGCCAGGCAGTGGTGCCGGCCGCCAGCAGGCAACTGGCGGCGGCCCAGGCCAGCCACTCGACCCAGGGCCAGTCGGCGGGCGTCAGCGTGCGCCAACTGTGCACGGGAAAGGGTTGGCTGACGGCACCCAGTGGTTTGTGCAGGTCGATCTTCAAGCCCGGTGAGCTGTCGGACTGGCGCGCCAGCAGCGTGAGCGGCCCCGCCCCCACGTCCAGCGTCAGCATGGCCAGCGAGGGCGGAAAGTCAGCGGCCGGAATGAGATGCCGGGCGTCCAGCAACAGGCTCCAGCCCGATGGGGCCACCAGCCAGTAGCGGGCCTCGTCCAGCGCCAGTGTGACCGGCCTCCCCAGTTGCTTCGCCTGCTCGACGGCAGTCGCCAGCCCCGGCGGAGATTCGGTACTGCCCGCCCAGGCGCCATCGCGCAGGTAACCCAACCCCAGCAACTGCGGCATGGACGGTTGCAGGCTGGGCAGCAGACGCTCAGGAATGGGGGGATGCGACAGCGCGGCCAGGGTAGCCAGCACTGCTTCGTGCTGCACAGTCTTCTGACTGAGCATGCGCTGGGCAATGCTGGTGTCCTGGAAAAAGCGCTCGTAGCGGTCGGCGTAGTCCTGCCAACCGATCCAGGCAGCGATGGGACAGAACAGGACCAACCAGAGAACGAAGGTACGGGGAATCGTCAGGGGTTTCACGACCGGCATCATGCCCTGCCGCCTCGAAAATCGACCATCCGTACGGCTACGGAGGCAGGACGCGAGCAGCCGAGCGGCGCGTCGATAGCGTGACCCGGTAGTGACATGTCGATTGCTTGCATCCATTCAGCCCGGTTGCGGAAATGCGCCATTGTTTCATGGCCGCAGTGAGCATGGACGCGTCCGGGCGCGATGGCCAACGCGGGCTTCGCTGTGGGGGGCGATTTCAATCGCGAACGAATTCGCCCCCACAGGGCAGGACTGCGCCCTGTTTGGCGAATGAATTCGCCCCTACAGGATTGCGCGAGAGGTGGGCCGGGAGTCACCCCTCTCCACTTCAGGGAGAGGGGATGGGGGTGAGGGGTCGCGTGTGGAAACGGCCTACGCCACGGGAATTCGTGGGTCGGCAGCCGCAAGGGCGGTGGCGCGATCGGCTGCCGGCGGGTAGATCCACAGGGTGTTGATCTGCGTCTTGAGCTCCTTGGCTTCCTGTTTGACCAGTTTGAGCTGGCGGTCCCAGCCTTCGGTGAACACCGCGCCCCAGGCGCCGAGGTCCAGGCAGGTCACGTACTTGGGCTGGCGGTACGGCGTCGGGAGAACGCCGAGCAAGTCGGCGGCGGCATTGTTGCCCGCATGCCGGCCGAGGGAGATTGCGTGCTGGCAGGACATCACCGCGAAATTGCCGAGGTCGTCGGTGGCGGCATAGGCCACATCGCCGGCGGCGAATACCTTGTCCTGACCGGACACCTTGAGGTGCTCATCGACGTGCAGCCGCCCCTGCGCATCGCGCACGCTGGTCAACTGTTCGGTCAGCGGGCTGGCACGGAAGCCGACGGTCCAGATCACCGTTGCGGCCTCGATGCGTCGGCCATCGGCCAGGGTCACGCCGTTCGCGTCCACCGCAGCCACGGTGGCGTTCAGCACCCATTCGATGCCCAGGTGCCGGGACGCTTCGATGATCGACGGGCGAATCCCGTCACCCATGGCGGCGCCAATCTGCGGGCCACGGTCGATGACTATCACCTGGATGTCCTGGTCGTCGCCGAGCACGGCTTTGAGGCGTGCCGGCATCTCCGTTGCGGTTTCGATGCCGGTGAAACCTCCACCGGCCACCACCACTGTATTACGGGCGGCGCTGTGGGGCCGGTCCTTGAGGGAGCGAACGTGATTCTCCAGGCGTACCGCCGATTCGATCTGGTCGACGTCGAAGGCATGGGTGGCCAGGCCTGGCACATTCGGGCGCACGAGCTGGCTGCCGGTCGCCAGCACCAGGCGATCGTAATGCAGTTCGGCCTGCTGCCCCGCCTCGTCGAGGTAGCCGAGGGTCTGCGCCTGCTCGTCGATGCGGTTGGCCGTGCCCATGACGAAGCGAATGCCCACCGAGTCGAACAAGTCCTCCAGCGGCGCGAACATCCGGTGCACGTCCGGCTCGTAGAAACGCGGACGTATCCGCAGCTCCGGCTGGGGCGCCAGCAGGGTGATATGCACGTAATCGCAATCGTATTTGTCCAGCAGGCGGGCGGCGCTCAAGGCGCTCCAGACTCCACCGAATCCCGCACCGACAATCAGAATGTTTTTCATGGTCTGCTCCGGAGACAAGGTCAGATAACGACGGATGTTCAGCCGGGCAGATAGTCGGTCTCGTGCCGGGGCCGACATACTCAATTCGATTGATAGCTGGTCTTGTGCGGAATGATGGCGCAGCTTGCGATGGCTGCTATGGGGCGCGGTTCAGCGGGCCTCATTCTTCACGTGGAGGCTCCCTCTCCGACCATGCTCAGCGCAAAATAAGAACCCTCATTTCCCTTCGTGTTTCCCGCTACAAGGCAGACCCTGGATGAAGACCCCCGGCGGCATGTTGCTGACCGGCATCGAGCTGGACCGTTCCAGTCCTGTGCCGCTCTATCGCCAGCTTTACCTGCAGGTGCGCAAGCAGATTCTCTCCGGTCGGCTTCCCGGCGGGACCCGGCTGCCCTCGACGCGCACCCTGTGCAAGGAACTGGGGTTGTCGCGCATCACGCTGCTCAATGCGTTTGACCAGCTGACCGCCGAGGGCTTCCTGGCATCGCGGACGGGCGCTGGCTCCTATGTCGGCGATGAGTGGGAAGGACGCAATGCCGCCGCCGACAAGCCGCGCAAGCCACCGCGTCTGTCCAGCATGAGCCAGGCGGTGCATTCCCTGCGCAGCGACCACTTCAGTGGCATGTCCTACAGCGCCTGGGCGCCGGACTGCCCGACCTCGTTCCTGCCCAGCCACCCGGCCTACGACGCGTTTCCCATGCTGGTGTGGAAGCGCATGATGAACCGCCACCTCCGCAAGCCCGGCAAGACCGATCTGGGCTACGGAGAACTGAAGGGCCTGCTGCGCCTGCGCGAGGCGATCGTCGAGTATGTGGCCGACGCCCGTGGCATCGAGTGCAGCGTGGACCAGGTGGTAATCACCTCTGGCGCCCAGCAGGCCTTCAACCTGCTCGGCATGCTGCTGCTCAACCCCGGCGACAACGTGTGGATGGAGGACCCCGGCCATATCGCCGCACGTATCGCCTTCCAGGCGCTGGGCTGTCAGCTGGTGCCATTGCGAATCGACGACCAGGGCCTGGACGTGATGCAGGGCCTGCGCGATTGCCCGGACGCGCGCCTGGCCTTCACCACGCCCTCTCGCCAGCACCCACTGGGCACCACCATGAGCTACGCGCGGCGCCAGGAGCTGATCGACTGGGCCGGACGCAGCCAGGGCTGGATCATCGAGGACGATTGCGACAGCGAATTCCGCTACGTCGGCCGCCCCCTGCCGGCGCTCTACGCCATGGACCAGTGGGACAAGGTCATCTACGTCGGCACCTTCAGCAAGGTGCTCTACCCTTCGCTGCGCCTGGGCTACGTGATCCTCCCGGAGGATCTGGTGGAGCCGTTCTGCGCCATTCGGGCGGTCATGGACCGCAGCCCCTCCACGCTGCACCAGGCCACCACCGCCGACTTCATGCAGGACGGCCACTTCCTGGGCCACATCCGTCGTATGCGCAACCTCTACCAGGCGCGCCAGGCATGCCTGGTAGAGGCCTTGCAGCGCCACTTGGGCGGTTTCCTGTCTGTCACGCCGGTGGAAGCCGGCCTGCACCTCATGGGCTGGTTGCCCGAGGAGATGGATGACGACGCCCTGGCGCGAGGGCTCGCCGACCATCAGGTCTACACCTATGCCCTGCGTGACTACTGCATCCGCCACTACCTGCCACCGGGGCTGCTGCTCGGATTCGCCGCCACACCGGAAACGCAGGCTGAACAGCGTGTGCAGGAGTTCGCCCAGGCCCTGCGCGCCATCGGCGTGCGAGTTTGAGCCCGCGCCGTGCGGGCGGCCAAAGTGGCTATAAGAACTAAACATTAATGGCTATAGGTATAGCGCCATTCCGGAGCGATAAAAGCACTGCCGGCCACCCCGGCGCCGCTATCAGGAATGACAATAATGAACGCTATCCAAGCCCGATTCGCCGCCCTGCTGAGTCATAACGCCGGGGCGGACAGCGCGCCCCCGCTACTCACCCCCGACCTTGCCCGCCGCCTGCTGGAACGCCTGGACAGCCTGCGCCTGTTCGCCCACGGCTATCCGCTGCTGACCAACCTCACCCAGGGACGTGTCACGCCCGAAGACATGCTCGACTTCGCTTACCGGCATGAACTCGACGGCCTCTCGCTGCACCTGCTGGATGGCGAGCACAACAGCCTTTCGCGCATGACCGCCGAGCAACTTGCCGCCTTCGCCGACAAAGCCCGCTCGCTGGAGCTGGACGTGCATGTGGAGATCAGCAGCACCCTGCCCGAGGACGTCGATCAGGCAGTGGCGGTGGCCCGTGCAATCGGCAGCCGCAACATCCGCGTCTACTCCCGCTACGAGGGCCACCTTTCACGCGTGATGGACCTGATCGAAGACGACCTGCGGCGCCTGGCGCGGCTGGCCGACGAGCACGACCTCAACTTCGACTTCGAGCAACACGAAGAACTCAAGAGCGCAGAGATCGCCGCCCTGCTGCGCCGGGTTGGCCACCCGCGCCTCAATGCCCTGTTCGACTTCGGCAACATGATCAACGCCTGCGAACAACCGTTGCCGGCCCTGACCAGCCTCGCCCCCTTCATCCGCCAGGTCCATCTCAAGGGCGTGCGCGTGGTCCCCGAGCAGAATGGCTTTGGCCACTATGGTGTGCTCCAGGGCAGCGCCGATGACCAGTTGCCTGGCGCGCGGATGTTCCTGGAACTGCTGCTGTTGGGCGAAACCGCCCCGCAGGTCGTGGCCTTCATCCTCGAACAGGAAAACCACTACATCGCGCCGGCCTTCCGGCAGACCGGCGAAGACGCCGATCCCTTCATTCCTTACCGCGAAATGAGCGAGACGCCGCTGCCGCCGGGCTACAGCCTCGAACGCATGCTGGCCGACGAGCATCGTTGGGCCAACAACCAGGTGCGGTACGTGCGCGGCCTGCTGGCCGAGCTGCGCTTGCTGGCCGAACTGACGCTGGACGACGCAGAACGCATCTGACCGGCCGCGCAATCGGCCCTTCGACAACTCTGGAAGCTGTGGAGAACAACAATGACAGCACAGAACAAAGCCAAATGGCTCCGTTTCCTGGTCCTCGTCCTCGGTGGCGGGACCATCTACAAACTGGCGAACCTCAAGGACGCCTTCTACATCCCGATGCAGGAACACATGGGGCTGACCCATACCGAGATCGGCACCCTGCTCAGTGCAAACGCCATCATCGCCACCGCGTTGTTCGTGGTAGGCGGCTTCCTCGCTGACCGTTTCGAGACCCGCAAGCTGATCCCCCTCGGCCTGGTTGGCACCGGCGCGCTGGGCCTGTACCTGGCCAGCTTCCCCGGCTACAGCCAGCTCCTGATCGTCTTCTCCCTGCTGGCGGTGTGCGCCGACTGCATCTTCTGGCCTTCCCTGCTCAAGGCCATCCGCAACCTCGGCGATGACGGTGAACAGGGGCGCATGTTCGGCTTCCTGGAAGGTGGCCGTGGCGTGGTGGATACGCTCGTGGCCTTTTCCGCCCTGGGGGTCTTCGTCGCCCTGGGCTCCGGCGCCGCCGGCCTGAAGGCCGCCATCCTGTTCTATTCGGGGATCGATATCGTTGTCGGCCTGCTCACGCTGTTCCTGCTCAGGGATGCCCGCCAGGCGAACGGCAACCGTGAACCCATCGGCCTCGCCGGCCTGATGGAAGCGGTGCGCATGCCAGGCATCTGGCTGGTGAGCCTGAACGTGTTCATGGTCTACATCGTCTACTGCGGCCTGACCTACTTCATCCCCTACCTGAAGGACATGTACGAGCTGCCGGTGGCCCTGGTCGGCGCCTACGGCATCATCAACCAGTACTTCCTCAAGGTCCTGGGTGGCCCGGCTGGCGGCTTCATCGCCGACAAAGGACTGAAAAGCCCGAGCCGCTACCTGAAGTGGGCCTTCCTCGCGCTGTTGCCGCTGATGGCCGTGATCTTCAGCATCCCCCATGGCGAGAGCTACATCTACGCCGGCATGGCCGCCACGCTGTCCTTTGCCCTGGTGGTATTCACCATGCGCGGTGTGTTCTGGGCGCCGATGAGCGAAGTGGGAATCCCCTCGCGAATCAGCGGCTCGGCTTTCGGCATCGGCTGCCTGATCGGCTACGCGCCCGGCATGTTCGCCTACATCATCTACGGCGCGCTGCTCGACCACTATCCGGGCGAACAGGGCTACACCTACGTGTTCTCGCTGATGAGCGTGCTGGCTGTAATCGGTTTCATGGTTTCCAGCCTGCTGCATCGCTCGGTGAACAAACGCGTCGCCAGCGCCTCTGGTGAATCCCTGGCATAAGCTCTGTGCCATTGGAATGCCGGCCGTATGGCCGGCTTTCCTGATTGGTGCGCCACCTGAAGCCTCCACCCTGCGCAGCAACCGATCGCTGCGTCAGGTGGAGGCTTCTGCATTCAGCAGATCACGCCCCTTGTATCGACCAGCCGCTGGATGCCCGGCTGAATGGCGTTCTTCCGCGCATCCGGCAGCAGCCCGTCGGGGTAGTTCTGGTAGCACAGCGGGCGCAGGAAGCGGTCGATGGCCAGGGGGGCGATGAAAACTGTAGGGTAGCGGTTCGCCGCCTCGGCACCCTCACCTGCCTGCCGCTGGAAGTGCATTCCGCAGCGAACCCTTCTCGGTGGTGACACGCCGGGACACGCTATTGTCGGCGCCGGCACACGACTTCAACTTCACCATGAGGATTACCCCCGATGCCCCATCTCGTTATCGAGTACAGCGCCAACCTCCCGGACTTCGACGCCGCTGCCACGCTCGCCGCCTGCAATGGCTTCCTCGCCGGCACCGGCCATTTCTCCGAGGCGGACATCAAGAGCCGCTCCATACGCCATGAGCATTTCCTGGTGGGCACTGCGAGCGACGGCCGCGCCTTTGTGCACGCCACGCTGTGGCTACTCTCAGGCCGTCCGGAGAACGTCAAGCAGGCGCTCTCCCGTGGCGTGCTGGAAGCCATCGAGCAGAACTTCAACAAACCCGATGGCCTCGACGTGCAGCTCAGTGTGCAGATGCAGGACATGGAACGCAGTACCTACGCCAAGGCCTTCCTCTGACCTGTGGCTCAGAGCCCTGAGGCGCGCTTCATACAGCCCTGGTAGCGCCCATCCACCCGCTCGGCAAACCACTTGGTGGTGAGCTTGCGGGTGATCTTCGGACTCTTCAGGTCGATGCCCGGCATCACCTCGCGGGGCAGCTTGCGCCGCTCGACTTTCTCGGCCAGGGCGAAGACGCGCTCATAGAGGTCGGTTTCCTCGAACTCCAGGCTGTCCCCCTTGAGCAGCGCGCGGCGGATGGCCGAGTCGCTGAGGTCCAGTTGTTTCTGCAGGGCGCGCACCGCGAGTTCGGTGGAGCCCGCCTTGCTGGAACCGTGGATCACCAGGTCGCCATCCAGCTCCAGGGGAATGCCTGAAGCCAGGCTCACGGCGTTCTGGAAGGCGGCGTTGCGGCTGGCGTACCAGCCGGCGTTGAAGTCGGCGAAGCGGTAGAGCGGCTTCGGATAATGAGCCGGGTAGCCCAGCAGGTGGCCGATGCCGAAGTACATGCCGCCGCGTCGGGTGAAGACCTCATGGCGAATGGAGCCCTTGACCGGGTACGGATAGCTTTTCGCGTTGGCTTCGGCGAAGGCGATGCTCACTTGCATGGGGCCGCCGGTGTGCACCGGGTTGAAGTTGCCGAACAGTTTCCGACCCAGGGGCACCATGTCGATGAAGTCGTCGAAGATGGCGCTCAGTTCCTTCTCCGTGCGTGCGGCGGACAGGCGTTGATCGTAAGTCTTGCCGTTGGGTGAGTCGATCTTCAGGGCGGAATTCACCACGAAGGCTGGCACATGCAGTCCACCGGCGCGGCGCAGGATTTCCTGCCTGGCGATCTTCGCCAACCCCGGTACGGGCGGGTCCACCTGGTAGGTGGACTCCTGCTCGGTGACTGCCAGCACGGCACAGAGGTTGCTGTCGGTGGGGGCGATGTCCTGGGCGGCGAAGGCAGCCTGGATATCCGCGGCCCAGCCCTGGCGGTCCGGCACCTTGGCTGGCATCAGCTTGACCACCTTGGCTCGCACTTCAGCGGGCCGCAGCACCGGCTCCTGCGGGCGCTGGGTGCCGCAAGCGGCGAGGGTCAGAAGCGTAGAGAGGGTGATGAAACGGGTGACGAGGTTGCTCATGAAAGGGACTGCCTTGCGATTCATGCCGTCGAAACATGGCATGAAAGACAGCTGGGACGCGAATTGATTTCAGGTTGCGATTCGGCGCGCCATGCCCCGGCCATCGCCTGTCGCAATCCTGTAGGGGCGAATTCATTCGCCAAGCAGGACGTAGTCCTGCCGTAGGTTGGCGCAGAGCGCAGCGAAGCCCAACGTGGGCCCCGCGAATCGTTGGGCTTCGCTGCGCTCAGCCGCAACCTACGGAAAAAGCGCGGAAATCAGGCGCCGCCACGGAAGCAGGAAACACCCCAGGCGGTGAGCTTGAACGGCAGGTGGTAGTGCTGGGCAGCCTCACTGGTGCCGAAGCGGTAGACCAGTTCATCGAGGAACGGCGGCTCTGTTAGCTGCATCCCCCGCGCGCGATAGAAGTCCGCCACCCGCAGGCGGGCTTCGTATACGCCTGGACCGCAGCGTTCGGCCAGCCCTGCCAGTTCGGCGAGCAGGCCATTACTGCCGATGCGGCCGGCACAGATCAACTCGCGCCCCTCGCCCTCCAGCCGCTCCAGTCGCACCTCCAACCCTTCCGCCACGCTGCCGCTGGCCACATCCACCACATGGATGGAGATGCCGCCATTCATGACCAGAAGCCTTCATGGGCGGTAGCGGCTTCGGACTCCAGCATCGGCCCCAGTACGGCGATCTCACGCTGGCCACGGGCGAACACCTCGCGACACGGCAGGGAGAAAGTGGGGTTCTCCGGGTGGGCGCCGGTAAGTCCCAGCAGCGCGTGCTCCGACAGTGCGTAGACCACGCGCCCAATGCCGGTCCAGTACACCGCGCCGGCGCACATGCAGCAGGGTTCGGCGCTGGTGTAGAGGGTGCAATGGGCCAGCTCTTCCGGGCTCAGGACCTTGGAGGCCAGGGCGGCAGCGGCCAGTTCGGCGTGCTGGGTCGGGTCGCCTTCGGGCGGCATGGAATTGTTGCCGGCCTGGGCGATCACCTTGCCGTTGCGGTCGGCCACCAGCGCGGCGAAGGGATGGCGGCCGCGCTCGCGGGATTCCTCGGAGAGGCGGATAGACAGGCGCAGCAGTTCCAGGTCGAGTTCGCTGACACCGGCGGGAACGAGATTGCTGAAGGTCATGGATGGCTCCTTGGCAGTAAAGGCGCGAATGCGCGAATCAGTCGGCCAGCTCGGCGGTTTCGCCCTGGCTGGCGGGCTCCTCCCGGTTGAGCAGGAGGTTGAGGACGATGGCGCTGAGTGCGCCGAGGAAGATGCCGCTCTCCAGCACCAGGCGCAGGGCGCCGTGGAAGTGCTCGAACAGGGCCGGGAAGGACATGGGCAGCACGCCGATGCTCACCGATACGGCCACCACCAGGGCATTGCGGGTGCCCTCGAAGCGCACGCGAGACAGCTCCTGGATGCCGGCCACTGTGGTCATGCCGAACATCACGATGGCGCAGCCGCCGAGCACCGGGGTGGGCACGGCGGCGATCAGCGCGCCCAGCTTGGGGAACAGGCCCATGAGGATCATCAGGCCACCGGCGGCGGCCACCACGAAGCGGCTCTTGATGTTGGAAAGTGCGATGAGGCCGGTGTTCTGGGTGAAGGCGTTGTAGGGGAAGCTGTTGAACAGGCCACCGATCATGGTGGACAGGCCATCGGCGCGGAACGCATCGCCCAGGGTGCGCTGGGTGATGGTGCGGCCGGTGAGCTTGCCGATGGCCAGGCAGTTGCCGGTGGTCTCGGCCATGATCACCAGCATCGCCAGGGTCATGATGAGGATGGGCGTCAGGGAGAACTCCGGCGCGCCGAAGGCCATGGGCGCAGACAGCTCGAACCAGGCCGCCTGCCCTACCCGGCTGAAGTCGGTCATGCCGAAGGCGGCGGCGATCAGGCTGCCCGCGAACAGCCCGATCAGCACGCTGAGGTTGCCGACAAAACCTGAGAAACGCGCATGGATCACCAGGGTGATCGCCACCGTGGCCAGGCCCAGCAGCAGGTTGGCGGGTTTGCCGAAATCTTCCGCGCCGGGGTTGCCGCCGCCCAGCCAGATAGCCGCTGCCGGCATCAGGGAAATACCGATGATGGTGATCAGGCTGCCGATCACCACCGGCGGGAAGAAGCGCAGCAAGCGACTGAACACCGGCGCAAGGGCGATGGTGATGACCCCGGCGGCGATCACCGCGCCGAATACCTGGGTCAGCCCGTAGGCCTTGCCGATCATGATCATCGGCGCCAGGGCGATGAAGGAGCAGGCCTGCACCAGCGGCAGGCGGGCGCCGAAGCGCCAGAAGCCGAGGGTCTGGATCAGGGTGGCAATGCCCGAGGTGAGCAGGTTGGCGTTGATCAGCAACACCACTTCAGCGGTGGAAAGGCCCAGGGCGCTGCCTAGGATCAGAGGCACGGCCACGGCGCCGGCATAGAGCACCAGCACGTGTTGCAAGCCGTAGGTGACGAGTTGGCGAACGGGAAGCAGCTGGTCCACCGGATGGGGATGGCTCATGGAAGTTCTCCTGCAAAGCAACGTGTTCTTCTTATGGGATGTGGGTTGCCCAGCAATTCGAGGAGGCAGTGCTGGCTGAGGCGAATGATCTCCGCTTGCTCACGATGGAACAAATGAATAACCATCGCTTCTATCGATGATTCAGGAGAGGTTGGTCATGCGGTTTTCACTGGATCAGTTGCAGGTGCTGGTCACCGTTGCCCAGGCGGGTTCCTTTTCGGCGGCCGCGCGCCGGCTGGGGCGAACCCAATCCACCATCAGCGCCGCCATCGCCAACCTGGAGGCGGACCTCGGGGTGGAGCTGTTCGACCGATCCACGCGTATCCCCGCGCTGACCGCAGCCGGACAGAAGCTGCTGCTGGAGGCCGAAGCGGTGCTGGAACGCTGCCTGGCCCTGGAAGGCCACGCCGACAGCCTGACGGAGGAAACCGAGCCGAGCCTGACGCTGGCCATCGAGGTGCCCTACAACACCGTGATGCCGGTGCTTTGCGAATTCGAACAGGCCTTTCCTTATGTGGACCTGATCGTCCGCCACCCGGTGTATGGCGACGTGGCCGGCATGGTGCAGAAGGGTGAAGTGGAAATGGGCATCGCCTTCTCCCAGCCGGAATACCCGCGGGAGCTGGAGTTCCAACAACTGGGCAAGCTGATCATGGTGCACGTCACCCACCCTGCCCACCCGCTGGCTCAGCTGTCACAGGTCAGCTTCGCTGACCTGCACGCCCATCGCCGCCTGGCCTTCAGCGCCCATGCCAGCAAGCTGCCCAGCAGTGAATACCTGCGCACGCCCCAACTCTGGCAGGCGGAAAGCTACATGGCGTTGCTGGAAATGGTGCGCGCAGGGCTCGGCTGGGCCACCCTGCCCCGCCAGCTTATTCATCGGGAACTGGTCAGCGGTGACCTGGTGGAGCTGCAACTGGTGGCCTATCCACACACGGACTGGCTGGTGGGCGTGGACCTGCTCTGGCCGCGCCGCCAGGGTCGCGGCAAGGCCAAGCGCTGGCTCAGGGAGCGGCTGATGCGCAACAAGGTGTTTGAGCTGGACAGCCAGGGCAAGGCGACGACGCTCTAGGACGGGACTTCCCGGTCAGCCCAAAGTCCAGCATTCTGAACACTCGTTTTAGATGCTGAACCGAAAAATATTTTTCTCTTGATAAAAATATCTAGAAATATCAAACACTTAATTGATAAAAACCGATAAAAATCGGCCATTATTTTTTACGTTTTTCGTCGGACTCGTTTGACATATTAAACGGCTCTGGCAGGCTATATAGCAGGTCTCGACCGGAAATCGCCCCGACGATTGCCGGCAGTGCTCGGGATCTCAGGTAGCCCCAAACCTCACTGGCGCGCCTGCACAGCAACGATAGGCTGAGCCTGTCCCAAGGTGAAATATGTCCAACAGCAACATTGGCAATAAGAAACAGACCACTCGTAAACCGGTCGTCCTGATGTCCATGGGCGCCCAGAAACGCAAGGGCCACGACTACCAGGTGATGACCCACAAGTACATCGTGCCGCTGGTAGAAATCTCCGAATGTGTACCGGTCCTCGTGCCCACCTGCTGCGGCACCGAAGACCTCGAGCAGTACCTCGATATGGCTGACGGCGTTTACCTCACCGGTGCCGGCAGCAACATCGACCCGACCCTCTACGGCCAGGAAAACCTGACCCCGGAGAAAGGTCAGGACAAGGATCGCGACCTCTTCGACCTGCCCCTGATTCGTGCTGCCATCGAGCGCGGCCTGCCGATCTTCGGCATCTGCCGTGGCATGCAGGAAATCAACGTCGCCCTGGGCGGCGACATGTACCAGAAGGTCTATGCCGAGCCCGGCTTCAATGACCACCGCGAAAACACTGAAGACCCGGTGGACGTCCAGTACGCCCCGGCCCACAGCGTGCGTGTGGAGCAGAACAGCTGGCTGCACAAGGTCCTGGGTACCGACACCATCCAGGTGAACTCGCTGCACGGCCAGGGCCTGAAAACCCTCGGCAAGGGCATCGAGGCCATCGCCCGTGCCGAAGACGGCCTGGTGGAAGCCATTCACGCTCCAAAACTTTCGCCTTTCCTCTTCGCGGTGCAATGGCACCCGGAATGGCAGGCGGTGAAGAACCCCGATTCGGTGAAGATCTTCGAAGCCTTCGGTGAAGCCTGCCGCAAGCAGGTAGAGCGTAAGGCCAAAGGCAAGGCGTTCGACCACGCAGCCTGATCCACCCGTTCATGAAAAAGCCCGGCCAGCGCCGGGCTTTTTCATGCCTGACTAACGGCTCGGAGCTCGCCCTGCTCTTGTAGGGTGCGCCGCGCGCACCAGCCATTTGCAGCGGTTCCGGGCTCCACTCCACACTCGGTGCGCACAGCACCCCTTACGACCTGACGCCCTGCCCCTTTCCCAGCTTCGCCAGCCAGAGCGTCACCACCACCACCACGCACATGCAGGCAAAAGCCAGCCAGGCGTTGGGCCAAAGCAGCGGCATGCCGAACAGGATCAAGCTGTCATTGCCACCCGGAACCAACGTCGCCCCCACACCCATCAAAACGCCGCCGCAGAAGCACTTCACCAGATCGCGCGGGCTAGGCCAGCGGTGCTCCCAGAGCCCGGCGCTCCAGCCACCCAGCAGCGCACCGGCGAACATCGCCGGCAGCAGCAGGCCCCGCAGTCCCAGTTCCATGAAGCGTCCGGTGGCCAGCTCAGCGAGGATGTCGGTGTAGGACCAGGCGCCGACGCAGACAAACAGCAGCAGGAAGCTGACGCCAAGCACGATGGTGGCGTGATGCGGCGACCAGAGGGAGACATCAGCCGAGCCGTTGTAGCGGTTCCAGGCCAGCCAGCCCAGCCGCGCCACCAGTGCCGCGATGATCAGGGGCACCAGGCCGATGGGCACCTGCTGCATCCATTCGGGAATCGCCACCGGCATCGCCGACGTCATGCCCAGGCCGTGCCCGGCCAGCCCGAAGCCGGCGAGAAAGCCCAGGGGTGTCGCCAGCCAGGCCCATTGCCCGGAGCCGATCCGCGCCACCACGCCGAACGCACAGCCGCCATTGAGAAAGGCGCCGACACCCAGCAAGGCGCCGCCCAGCGCGGCATGCCAGTGCAGCGGGAACCCCATGGGCACCATGGGCAGACGATCGAGGGCGCGCAGCAGGACGAAGCCGCCCAGCACCCAGAGGGACGTTTCCAGCAACGCGCGAAAGCGCGCCCATCGGCGCCTGTACACCACCTCTTCCAGCGCGGCCACCATGCAGGTGCCACCACGCTGCACGGCAAAGCCCATCAGCAGGGCCAGAAGCACGCTCGCCAGCAGGATCACGCCCTTGCCCTCCGCAGGCCGGGTCTTACGCCAAGATTAGCGGACCCGCAGCGAACGCAGCTGCTCCAGCATCCAGGCATGGGCGTCGCTGCGGGCGTACTTGGAGTGGCTGTACAGCCGCAGCGCGTAGGGCGGAATCTCGAAGGGCGCGGGATAGAGCTCGACCCCGGCCACTTGCTGCAAGGTGCGGGCGGCGTGACCGGGCACCGTCATCAACAGGTCCGTGCTGCCGACGATGAAGGGCGCGGCCATCACGGTCGGCAGTTGCACCGCCACCTCGCGCTGCAGTCCCATGCCCTCCAGCACGTGGTCGATGGCGCCGCTGGATTCGTTCCAGGGCGTCACCATCACGTGCCGCTCGGCCAGGTAGCCGGCGAGGTCCAGGGTGCCGCGTACGCGCGGATGGTCGCGGCGGGCGATGACCAGGTAGTGGTCGGTCAGCCAGTCGAGCACCTCCACGCCACCGGGCAACTGGTCACGCCCTTCGCTGTAGCCAAGGGCGAAGTCAATGCGCCCGCTGGCCAGGTCCTCGATGGAGACCTTGCGCTCAGACTGCACCAGGCGCACGCGAATGCCCGGCGCCACCGTCTGCAGGTGCTGCATCAGGGCCGGCAGCAAGGCGAATGCGGTGTAGTCAGTAGCCGCGAAGGTAAAGGTGCGCTGGCTGTAGGCCGGGACGAAAGGCTCCCATTGGCCCATCCCTTCGGCGAGGGTCTTGAGCGCGCTGGCCACCGGTTCCGCCAGCAATTCGGCCCGATGGGTCGGGTGCATGCGGTTGCCCTGGCGAATGAACAGCTCGTCGTTCAGCGCGTCCCGCAGCCTCCCCAGCGCATGGCTGAAGGCCGAGGCGCTGATGGCCAGCTCGGCGGCCGCCGAGGTGACGCTGCGATGACGGTAAAGGGCGTCGAAGGCAAGCAGCAAGTTGAGATCGAGACGGCGGAGAACAGAATGCATGCTCTTCACTTTCCAATGACATAAATGCACTTCATGCACTCTATCAAAGGCCCTAGCATGATTGCCTCAACCCTTTATGGAGATTGCCCGTGACCCTCTCGATCCGCCCTGCCCGGCCTGAAGACGCCCAACAGATCCTCGACTTCATCATCGAACTGGCGGTCTACGAGCGGGCCGGTCACGAGGTCATCGCCAGCGTCGAAGACATCCGCCGCACCCTGTTCGCCGAGAACGCGCCGTCTCGCGCGCTGATCTGCCTGAAGGACGAGCAGCCGATAGGCTACGCGGTGTACTTCTACAGCTACTCCACCTGGCTGGGCCGCAACGGCATCTATCTCGAAGACCTCTACATCACGCCGGAGCAGCGCGGCATCGGTGCCGGCCGCCAGTTGCTGCGGGAAATCGCCCGTGAAGCCCGCGCCAACGATTGCGGCCGCCTGGAGTGGAGCGTGCTGGACTGGAACCAGCCCGCCATCGACTTCTACCGCTCCATCGGCGCCCTGCCCCAGGACGAATGGGTTCGCTACCGCCTGGATGGCGATGCCCTGCGGGAGTTCGCCGAAGGCAACGGCTGAGGCCCTGCTTCCTTTCACTTTCCAGCCCCGGAGACTGGTGCTTCGGGCTGCAAATGAGGCGTCAAAGCCTTGCAGCGGACCCGCGAAACGTTGCGGACGCTGGCCTTTGTCATTGCCTGTGCGAAAATGGCGAAATTGCAGAAAAGATGTCGCTGGAGACTGTATGGAAATTCTGGATTACGAAGACAGCCTTGAAACCTATCTGGGCGAACTGAGCGGAAAGAAGATCACGATAGTTTCCGCCTTCGCCAGCGGCACCGAGCCCCTGATCGACCAGCTGATCGAGAACGGCAACCAACTGGACATCCTGGTCGGTTCCATCAACTCGCTCACGTCCCCCGACTTCATCGAGCACTGCCTCAATGAAGCGAACCCGGACCTGGCCCTGTCGGTGGACTTCCGCTACCAGGCGAGCGTGAACTGGAAGCTCTACCTGATCGAGCCGGACGTGGTCATCGTCGGCAGCGCCAACCTCACCCAGGTGGGCGTCAGCCTGGTGCGCGACACCTGCACCGTGATCAACGATGCCGCCCTGTACGACGCCTACCTGGCCCGCGTCCAGGCCCTCAAATCCGCCGAAGGCGTGTTGGCCTGCAACCACTCGCAAGCCTTCGAGGATGCGCTCGACGCCTACAAGCAGAACCATCGCCGCATGCAGGCGGGCCTGGCTCGCAGCGCCGAATACCTGGACAGCGAAGGCTGGCTGGGCGATGACATCAACCAGAGCATTCCGCTGTTCATCTGGTACAGCGACCACTCGCAACAGTCCGAGGACGAGGCGCGCGATCACCTCAAGTCCAGCAGCGACGGCGTGGCCTGGGATGATGTCCGTGAGTTCTTCACCTACGAATGCGCCGAGGGTGCCCTGCCCTACGAGGAAGGTGATGTGGTGCTGACCGCGCGCTGCAACGGCTCGCACATCGGCTTCTACACCTTCGACCGCATCCTCTATCGCGACGGCACCTACTACATCTATGCCTACCGCAAGAAGCGCTACACCCAGCCGTTCAAGCTGGATGGCGACAAGGAACTGCTCAAGGAAGCGATTCCGGAGTGGTACGAAGACGGCCGCACGGAGATCAACCGCGCCGACATCCTGCGCGTGATTGGTTGACCCCACCGCCGAGGGGACGGCTTCGCCGTCCTTTCGCGAATGAATTCGCCCCCACAAGGAATGGCCAATCCCGGCACCAACCCTGTGGGAGCGATCTCCATCTGTAGGGGCGATTTCAATCGCCAAGCGGACCGCAGGTTCGCCCTTCGGGCCTCGCGGGCGTTTACGTTGTGGGAGCGATTTCAATCGCGAATGAATTCGCTCCCACATCAGCCATCGCAGGATGGGTATAGCCTGCGAAACCCACCACGGTACTGGTCGACGAATTAGGTACCGGTATCGTCCAGTTGCGCGCGAATGCGCCGATTCAGCACGGCCAGGCGCCGGGTGACGTCGTCCGTGTCCTTCGGCTTGTCGCCAGCATTCAACTGGCGCGCGCAAAGATTGAGCGCGGAAAGCACCACCAGTTCGTTGGCGGTGACATAGGGGAATTTCTTCTTGTTGGCGGCGATCTCCGCCTGCAGCATCGCTGCCGCGTCCTGCAGCACCTGCTCTTCGCCAGCCGGTGCCTTGATGTTGTACTCGCGCCCCAGGATGCGCAGCACACGGACGCTGTCGGTACTCATGCGCTGGCGCGGCTCTCGCTGACGCGGCGGACCAGGGCCTGCAGGCGTTCGGCGGTGGCGTTGCTCTTCTCTTCCTGCTCCATCATCGCCAGTTGCAGGCTGTCGTTCTCTTCGCGGGCCTTGCGCAGCTCGGCACGGATGCGAGCGTTGTCTTCGGCGATGCCCTGGTTCTGTTGCAGAAGCTCGCTCACGAGCTGTTCGAGTTGTACGAGGGTGTTGTCCAGCATGGTCGTCTCCCGGACGGATGAAAATGGCCGCGGAGCATAATGAAAAGCCCCCCTTCTGGCCAGGGAAAATAGGGTTGTTCAGACAGAATGTATGCTGTCAATTCAATGGCTTAGATCGCCTTCTTCATGTTGAACGAACAACACGGGCCGAGCCTTTGCCAACGCGCGCGCCGAGGCGATGACGAGTAGAATCCCGCAGTGAAAAAAGGTTCCGAGGTTGCAGTGGTGGAGTTACAGCAAGGGTTCGTCCTGACCCGGCATTGGCGGGACACGCCCGAGGGGACGGACGTCGAATTCTGGCTGGCGACCGACACCGGCCCGCGCCAGGTGCGCCTGCCCGTGCAGACGTCGGTCGCCTTCATTCCCGTCGAACATCGCGAGCGCGCCGAAACCCTGCTGCGCGGCGAGAAGGATGTGGAACTTCGCCCCCTCGCCCTGTGCGACTTCCAGCATCGCCCGGTTCTGGGCCTCTACTGCAAGCAGCACCGCCAACTGATGCGCCTGGACAAGGCCCTGCGCAAGGCCGGGGTGGACGTCCTGGAAGCCGATATCCGCCCGCCCGAGCGCTACCTCATGGAGCGTTTCATCACCGCGCCCGTTCACTTCGGCGGCACCCCGGACGAGAGTGGCGTACTGCTGGATGCCCAGCTCAAACCGGTATCCGACTACCGTCCACAACTCAGGCTGGTGTCGCTGGATATCGAAACCACCGAACGTGGCGAACTCTATTCCATCGCCCTGGAAGGCTGCGGCCAGCGCCAGGTCTACATGCTCGGGCCGGCCAACGGCGATGCAAGCGGGGTCGACTTCCAGCTCGATTACCGGGACAGCCGCGCCGAGCTCCTGGAGGCCCTGAACCAGTGGCTGGCCGAACACGACCCGGACGCCATCATCGGCTGGAACCTGGTGCAGTTCGACCTGCGCGTCCTGCAGGCCCACGCCGAGAAGCTGAAGGTACCCCTGTTGCTGGGGCGTGGCGGCGACCCCATGGGCTGGCGCGAGCATGGCAGCGGCAACAATCACTACTTCGCCGAGGCCAGCGGGCGGTTGATCATCGACGGCATCGAGGCGCTGCGCTCGGCCACCTGGAACTTCCCCTCCTTCAGCCTGGAAAACGTCGCCCAGACCCTGCTCGGCGAAGGCAAGGCGATCGACACGCCTTACCAGCGCATGGACGAGATCAACCGCATGTTCGCCGAGGACAAGCCCGCCCTGGCGCGCTACAACCTCAAGGACTGCGAGCTGGTCACGCGCATCTTCGAAAAGACCGAGCTGCTCCACTTCCTGCTGGAGCGCGCCACGGTCACCGGACTGGCCACCGACCGCAGCGGCGGCTCGGTGGCGGCCTTCACCCACCTCTACATGCCGCTGATGCACCGACTGGGCTTTGTCGCGCCCAACCTCGGCGAGAAGCGTCCCGAAGCAAGCCCAGGCGGCTTCGTCATGGACTCGCGCCCGGGCCTTTATGAGTCAGTCCTGGTGCTGGACTACAAGAGCCTGTACCCCTCGATCATCCGCAGCTTCCTGATCGACCCCGTGGGCTTGATCGAAGGCCTGCGGCAGCCGGACGACGAACACTCGGTGCCGGGGTTCCGTGGCGCCCGCTTCTCCCGCACCAGACACAGCCTGCCGGCCATCGTGGAACGGGTCTGGCAGGGGCGCGAAGCGGCCAAGCGCGACGGCAACAAGGCCTTGTCCCAGGCACTGAAGATCATCATGAACGCCTTCTACGGCGTACTCGGCTCCAGCGGCTGCCGCTTCTTCGACCCGCGCCTGGCCTCCTCCATCACCATGCGTGGCCACGAGATCATGCGCCGCACCCGTGAGCTGATCGAGGCCCAAGGCTACAGCGTGATCTACGGCGATACCGACTCCACCTTCGTCTGGCTCAAGCGGCCCCACGAAGAAGACGAGGCCGCGCGCATCGGCCGTAGCCTGGTACAGCAGGTCAACCAGTGGTGGCGCGAGCACCTGATGCAGGAATACGGACTGGAAAGCGCCCTGGAACTGCAGTTCGAAACCCACTACCAGCGCTTCCTGATGCCCACCATCCGGGGCGCCGAGGAAGGCAGCAAGAAGCGCTACGCCGGCCTGGTGCGGCGGCCTGACGGCAGCCAGGAGATGGTCTTCAAGGGGCTGGAAACCGTGCGCACCGACTGGTCGCCCCTGGCGCAGCAGTTCCAGCAGGAGCTCTACCAGCGCATTTTCAATCGCCAGCCGTACCAGGCATACGTGCGCGACTACGTGCAGAAGACCCTCGCCGGAGAACTGGACGAGCTGCTGGTCTATCGCAAGCGCCTGCGCCGCCAGCTCGACGATTACACCCGCAACGTGCCGCCCCACGTCCGCGCGGCGCGCATGGCCGACGAGTTCAACGACCGCCAGGGCCGGCCGCGCCAGTACCAGAACGGCGGCTGGATCAGCTACCTGATCACGGTGAACGGCCCGGAACCGCTGGAAACACGCAGCTCGGCCATCGACTACGACCACTACCTGACCCGCCAGCTGCAACCCATTGCAGACGCCATCCTGCCCTTCGTAGGGGATGACTTTGCTTCGCTGATCGACAAGCAGATGGTGTTGTTCTAGACCCGCTTCCCTGTGGGAGCGAATCCATTCGCGAAGCAGGACGCAGTCCTGCCGTAGGTTGGGCAGAGGAACGAAGCCCAACGCTCAAAGTCAGGCATCGCTGCGTTGGCGGACGCCGTGCCCTGCACCAGCAATCGGGTAATACGGGATTCGAGCCGATCTCAGATCGAGATCAGCCCATGCTCCAAGGCGTATTTCACCAAGGCGGCGGGCGTGTCGATGTTCAGCTTGCGACGGATGCTGAGGCGGTAGGTTTCCACCGTGCGCACGCTGATATCCAGTTCGCGGGCGACTTCCTTGTTGTTCAGCCCCTTGGCGATCATCGACAGGACCTGCAGTTCGCGCGGGGTGAGTTCGTTCTCGTCGCGGACGTTGGTGGCCAGCTTCCGGGCGATTTCCGGGCTGTAGAAGCTGCCGCCGGCCACGATGGCCTCGATGGCGGCGATCAGCTCCTGGGACGGTGCGTTCTTCAGCACATAGCCGAAGGCGCCGGCGTTGATGGACGTGCGCACGTACTCCTGGTTGTCGTACATGCTGAGGATGAGGATCTTGATACCCGGATAGAGGCTGCACAGCCTGCGGGTCAGCTCCAGGCCGTTCATGTCCTTGAGGCCGACGTCCACCAGCAGCAGGTCCAGTTCGGTGGAGGCCACCAGCTCCAATGCTGCTTCCCCGGACTCCGCTTCAGCCACCACGTCGAAATGCGGCATCGCCGAGAGGAGGGATTTCACGCCATCGCGGACCAGTACGTGGTCGTCGATCAGCGCGATTCTGATGGGGTGCGGCAAGCTCATCACGGCCTCTGTGGAGTCACGAACCGGGCTGTCAGGCCCGCTGCAGGGGGATCTCGACCTGCAGTTCCGTGCGGCCGCTCATCGAAGACAGGGTGAAGGTGCCGTGGTGATGGTCGACCCGCTCCCTGATGTTGCGCAGCCCGATTCCCTGGCTCCGATCCATCAGGCCGGGATCGAACCCCACGCCGTTGTCCTCCACACGCAGGGCGATGGTGCCCTGGCTGGAAGCGAGCGAGATTATAGCGGCGCTGGCCCTGGAGTGGCGTTCGATGTTGCCCAGGGCTTCCTGGATGATGCGGAACAGCGTGACGCGAACGTCCATGTCCAGGCTGCTGTCGTCCAGCCCGCGTTCGTACTGGGTGCGGATCGCCGTGCGCTGCTCGAACTCGCGCACCAGCTGTTCGATAGCCGGCGACAGGCCGAGGGTATCCAGCAACGATGGCCGCAGGTCGTGGGAGATGCGGCGGATCTCGCCGATGGCCTCGCCGAGGCGCGCCGTCCCCGCGCGCAGGTTCTCCATGCCCCTGCCCTGCCCGTTCTCCAGCTCCAGGCTGGCCAGCTCGAACTGGAACTTGATGGAGACCAACTGCTGGCTGATGCCATCGTGCAGCTCGCGAGACACCCGCGAACGCTCCTCTTCCTGCAGGTGGACGATGCGCTGGTTAAGGGCGGACAGCTTGCGGTCGGCCAGGCGATGCTCGGTGAAGTTCAGCATCAGGCCACCAGTGAACACCACCAGCACGGCGATCAGCGAAAAGGACGCAATGGCCAGGACCGTGGTCAGCACTCCCGTAGCCACCTCCTGGCGCGACTTCAGGGTGGCCACTTCCACGTCGTCGATGTAGATGCCAGTGCCCAGCATCCAGCCCCAACGATCCAGCATCACCACGTAGGAGAGCTTCTCGGTCACCTGGCCGGAGGACGGCTTTTCCCAGGCGTAGAGCTGGTAGCCGTCGCCATTCTCGGCACTTTGGAGCAATGCCTGGATCACCGGCAGACCGTTCTTGTCCTTCATGCCGATGAGCTCCTTGCCCACGAGGTTCGCCTGCCGCGGATGCATCAGGTTCTTGCCGTGACGGTCGTAGACGAAGAAATAGCCATCCAGCCCGAAATTCGCCCGCGACAGCATGTGCAGCGCCTGCTGCTTGGCCTCCTCATCGTCCCGGCCGCTGTCATACAGGGGCGCGATCAGGCTGAGGGCCAGTTCCAGGTAGTTTTTGATCTCGGCCTTCTTGACGGCCATGATGCTGCTTTCCACCAGCCTGGCCTGCTCCTCTTCCAGCTTGCGGCTCTGGGCGAACACCAGCACGCAGATGAAGAGCACCGACACGATGAGCGGCATGACGCTGAGGGTGACGATCTTGTGTTTGAGTTGCATGGTCACTCACCTGGTTACACCCTCACCCCGGCCCTCTCCCGGAGGGAGAGGGAGGAATCTAAACCTGCGCTGCTTCGAACCCGGCGCGAATCTTCTCTTCCGGCAACTGGTCACCGATGAACACCATCACACTCTCGCGCACTTCACCGTCCTGCCACTCCATGTCCCAGTCGAAGCCGTAGAGCCGCAGCACGCCCTGGAACACCAGGCGACGCGGTTCGCCGTCGACGCAGAGCACGCCCTTGTAGCGAAGCAGGGAATTACCGTGCTCTTCCAGCAGCCCTTCCATGAAGCTGCTGAGCTTGTCCATGTCCAGCGGGCGTTCGCTCTTCAGCACCAGGGTGCCGATGCGGTCCGGCGTTGCGGCTGGCTTGAGCGGACGCAGGGTCAGTGCCGGGCCGACGTCAGCGTTGAGGTTGAAGCCGCGCACGTCCAGCAACTCGGCCAGGTCGATGCGGCCGTGGTCGACCACGCGGATCGGTGCACGGCGGTTGATGCGAGAAAGGCGCTGGCAGAGGGCATCGAAGTGCGCCTCGTCCACCAGGTCGCGCTTGCTCACCAGGATGCGGTCGGCGAAGCCCACCTGGGCCTGGGCCATGGTTTCCTGCAGGTGGCGCTCGGCGTTCACCGCGTCCACCAGGGTGATGATGCCGTCCAGCACATAGCGCTCGCAGAGTTCCTCGTCGGCGAAGAAGGTCTGCGCCACCGGCGCCGGGTCGGCCAGGCCGGTGCACTCGATCACCAGGCGGTCGAAGGCCAATTCACCGGCGTCCAGCCGCTCCAGCAGGAGGAACAGCGCCTTCTCCAGCTCGACGTGTATGGAACAGCAAACGCAGCCGTTGGCCAGGGTCATCACCTGCACGGCTTCATCGCCCAGCAGTTGGCCGTCGATGGGGGTTTCGCTGAACTCGTTCTCGATCACCGCGATCTTCAGACCGTGTTCAGCCTTGAGGATGTGCTTGAGCAGGGTGGTCTTGCCGGCACCGAGAAAGCCGCTGAGCACGGTGACGGGAATGGGGAGATGGGCAGACATCGGGCAATCCTCGAAATCGGTTTTCAACCCGTAGGAACTAGCTTGCTCGGAAACAGTTCTTCGCGAGCAAGCTCGCTCCTACAAAAATAGGGTCCGGGGGATGACCGGAAACAAGAGCGCCACGGCTAGGCGTGGCGCTCAGATTACCGCATCAAGGGTTCAACAGCAGCGTACGGGCCGTCCCTTGCCGCCGCCATAACGCGCCTCCTGGCGCTCGCGGAAGAATTCCTCGTAACTCATCACCGGCTTGTCCGGATGCTTGCGCTGCATGTGCTCGACGTAATTGTCGTAGTCGGGCATGCCCACGAGCATGCGTGCGGCCTGCCCGAGGTACTTACCCATGCGGCTGAGGTCATTGAACATGGTGCCCTCCTCAGGCTTCCGGGATCGGCTGGAACGGCGATTCCTTGTCGGTGCGCTCCGGTTTCATCCAGGCATTGCGGCCCACCTTGATGGCGTAGAACAGCACACTCAGCACCACGAAGAGGAACAGCGCGGTCAGGGTCGCATTGGTGTAGGCGTTGAAGATCACGTTCTGCATCTGGCCGATGTCCTTGGCCGGCGCCAGCACCTGCCCCGCAGCCAGGGCGTCGCTGTATTTCTTGGCCAGGGCCAGGAAGCCGACGGCGGGGTTCGGATCGATGAGTTTGATCACTCCGGCGGTGGTGGTGCAGATCAGCAGCCAGGTGGCCGGGATCAGGGTCACCCACACATAGCGTTGGCGCTTCATCTTGATCAGCACCACGCAACCCAGCATCAGGGCGATACCGGCCAGCATCTGGTTGGAGATGCCGAACAGCGGCCACAGCGTGTTGATGCCACCCAGCGGGTCGATCACGCCCTGGTACAGCAGCCAGCCCCACAGGGCCACGCAACCGGCGGTGGCGATGACGTTGGCGGTCCAGGACTCGGTCTTCTTCAGGGCCGGGACGAAGTTGCCCAAGAGGTCCTGCAGCATGAAGCGACCGGCGCGGGTACCGGCATCCACGGCAGTGAGGATGAACAGCGCCTCGAAAAGGATCGCGAAGTGGTACCAGAAGGCCATGGTGTTCTCACCCGGCAGCACCTGGTGGAGGATCTGCGCGATACCCACGGCCAGGGTCGGCGCACCGCCGGCACGGGCCAGGATGGTGTGTTCGCCAATGTCCCTGGCGGTCGCCTCCAGTTGCTCGGGGGTGATGGCGAAGCCCCAGTTGCTCACCGCTGCCGCCACACTGGCGACATCCGCGCCGACCACGGCCGGCGGGCTGTTCATGGCGAAGTACACGCCCGGCTCGATCACCGAGGCGGCGACCATGGCCATGATGGCGACGAAGGA
>NZ_SSOH01000060.1:0-2917 GCF_029873155.1 Pseudomonas sp. BN515
ACCGGGTCGGCGTTGCTGGCATCGCCGGTGAGCAGGAAGGCCTGGCAGCGGCAACCGCCGAAGTCCTTCTCCTTCTCGTCGCAGGAGCGGCAGGGCTCGGGCATCCAGTCGTAGCCGCGGAAGCGGTTGAAGCCGAACGACTCGTACCAGATGTGCTTGAGGTCATGCTCCTTGACGTTGGGGAAGCGTACCGGTAGCTGCCGCGCGCTGTGACAGGGCAAGGCGGTGCCGTCCGGGGTGATGTCGAGGAACAGGTTGCCCCAGCCGTTCATGCAGGCCTTGGGGCGTTCCTCGTAGTAGTCCGGGGTGACGAAGATCAGCTTGCAGGGGTGCTTTTCCGCCGCCAGCTTGGCCCGGTACTCATTCGTGATGCGTTCGGCGCGCTGCAATTGTTCGCGGGTCGGCAGCAGCCCGGCGCGGTTCAGCTCGGCCCAGCCGTAGAACTGGCAGGTGGCGAGTTCGACGAAGTCCGCCTCCAGTTCCAGGCACAGCTCGATGATCCGTTCGATCTGGTCGATGTTGTGCCGGTGGGTGACGAAGTTCAGCACCATCGGGTAGCCCGCCGCCTTCACCGCGCGGGCCATCGCCAGCTTCTGCGCGAAGGCCTTGCGCGAGCCGGCCAGCAGGTTGTTCACCGCCTCGTCGGCGGCCTGGAAACTGATCTGGATATGGTCCAGCCCGGCGTCCCTGAAGGCGTTGACGCGCGCCTCGGTGAGGCCGATGCCGGAGTTGATCAGGTTAGTGTAGTAACCCAGCTCGCGGGCGGCGCGGATCAGCTCCTCCAGGTCCTGGCGCACCAGCGGTTCGCCGCCGGAAAAGCCCAGCTGCGCGGCACCCAGCGCGCGGGCCTGGCGGAACACCTCGATCCACTGCGCGGTCGTCAGTTCCTCGCCCTGCTGGGCGAAGTCCAGCGGGTTTGAGCAGTACGGGCACTGCAGCGGGCAGCGGTAGGTGAGCTCGGCCAGCAGCCAGAACGGCGGCCCCGGCTGGTTTTCAGGCTTCGAGTTGCAACCAGAACTGGGCATGGGCCACCTCGATGAAGGCCAGGATGTCTTCGTTCAGACCGGGAACGTCCGGAAAGCGCCGACGCAGATCGAGAATGATCTGCGCCACCGAACGCTCACCATCCACCAACCGCAGGATTTCCCCGGCGCTCTCGTTCAACCGCACCATGCCCTCCGGATAGAGCAGTACATGGCAGCCCTGGGCCGGCTCCCATTGCAGGCGGAAACCACGGCGCAGGTGGGGCACCTGCTTGAGGTCGAAGTCGCTCATAGGGCAATCCCCCGGTGCCAGACCCGCTCGCGGGTCACGCTGTGATACGGCGGGCGCTCCAGCTCGTAGGCCAGGCTCATGGCGTCGAGCATGCTCCAGAGCACGTCCAGCTTGAACTGCAGGATCTCCAGCATGCGCTGCTGGGCCTCCCAGGTGCGGTAATGCGCGAGGGTGATGCGCAGGCCGTGCTCGACATCGCGGCGCGCTTCTTTCAGGCGCTTGCGGAAGTAGTCATAGCCGCTCGGGTCGATCCAGGGGTAATGCTGCGGCCAGCTGTCCAGCCGCGACTGGTGAATTTGTGGGGCGAACAGTTCGGTCAGCGAACTGCTCGCGGCCTCCTGCCAGCTCGCGCGGCGGGCGAAGTTGACGTAGGCGTCCACCGCGAAGCGCACCCCCGGCAGCACCAGTTCCTGCGAGAGCACCTGCTCGCGGTCGAGGCCCACCGCCTCGGCCAGACGCAGCCAGGCCTCGATACCGCCTTCCTCGCCGGGGGCGCCGTCGTGGTCCTGGATGCGCTGGACCCATTCGCGGCGGGTGTCGCGGTCCGGGCAGTTGGCGAGGATCGCCGCATCCTTCAGCGGAATGCTCACCTGGTAGTAGAAACGGTTGGCCACCCAGCCCTGGATTTGTGCGCGCGTCGCGCGGCCCTCGTACATGGCGCGGTGATAGGGATGATGACTGTGGTAGTAGGCGCCTTTGGCGCGCAGGGCCTGCTCGAATTCGGCGGGAGTCATGGCGGTCTGGCTCATGCTCGGGGTCCTCGTAGGGTGCGCCGTGCGCACCTTGTTGGGTTCGTGGTGCGTTACAGCACGATGCTCATGCCATCCCAGGCCACTTCGATGCCGTGGCGGCCGAGTTCGGCGCGCTCGGCGGAGTCGACGTCGAGGATCGGGTTGGTGTTGTTGATGTGGATGAGCACCTTGCGCGGGCCGTCGATGCCATCCAGCACCTCGATCATTCCGCCCGGGCCGCTCTGCGGCAGGTGGCCCATCTCGCGGCCGAGCTTGTCGCCCACCTCGCAGTGGCGCATCTCGTCGTCACGCCAGAGCGTGCCGTCCACCAGCAGGCAGTCGGCGCGGCGCATCCAGTCGAGCAGGTGTTCATCCACCTGGCCGAGACCGGGGGCGTAGAACAGGCTGCCGCCGGTTTCCAGGTCCTCGATGAACAGGCCGATGTTGTCGCCCGGATGCGGGTTGCCCCGGTGCGGCGAATAGGGCGGCGCGCTGCTGCGCAGGGGAATGGCGGTGAAACGCAGGCCGGCGCAGGCGGGAATGGTGAACGACGGGCTGGCCAGGTCGATGGGCTGCCAGTCCAGGCCACCGTTCCAGTGCCGGAGCATGCTGAACAGCGGAAAGCCGCTGGTGAGGTCCTGGTGGACCATGTCGGTGCACCAGACCTGGTGCGGGCAGCCCTCGCGCAGGCTCAAGAGGCCGGTGACGTGGTCGATCTGGCTGTCCATCAGGATGATCGCGGCGATGCCGGTATCGCGCAGATGGCGCGCCGGCTGCAACGGCGGAAAGGCCTCGAGCTGGGCGCGGATATCCGGCGAGGCGTTGCACAGCACCCAGTCGATGCCGTTGGCGCTGAGGGCGATGGACGACTGGCTGCGCGGCTGGGCGCGGACCTTGCCGCTGCGTACGCC
>NZ_SSOH01000061.1:0-2914 GCF_029873155.1 Pseudomonas sp. BN515
ACCGGGTCGGCGTTGCTGGCATCGCCGGTGAGCAGGAAGGCCTGGCAGCGGCAACCGCCGAAGTCCTTCTCCTTCTCGTCGCAGGAGCGGCAGGGCTCGGGCATCCAGTCGTAGCCGCGGAAGCGGTTGAAGCCGAACGACTCGTACCAGATGTGCTTGAGGTCATGCTCCTTGACGTTGGGGAAGCGTACCGGTAGCTGCCGCGCGCTGTGACAGGGCAAGGCGGTGCCGTCCGGGGTGATGTCGAGGAACAGGTTGCCCCAGCCGTTCATGCAGGCCTTGGGGCGTTCCTCGTAGTAGTCCGGGGTGACGAAGATCAGCTTGCAGGGGTGCTTTTCCGCCGCCAGCTTGGCCCGGTACTCATTCGTGATGCGTTCGGCGCGCTGCAATTGTTCGCGGGTCGGCAGCAGCCCGGCGCGGTTCAGCTCGGCCCAGCCGTAGAACTGGCAGGTGGCGAGTTCGACGAAGTCCGCCTCCAGTTCCAGGCACAGCTCGATGATCCGTTCGATCTGGTCGATGTTGTGCCGGTGGGTGACGAAGTTCAGCACCATCGGGTAGCCCGCCGCCTTCACCGCGCGGGCCATCGCCAGCTTCTGCGCGAAGGCCTTGCGCGAGCCGGCCAGCAGGTTGTTCACCGCCTCGTCGGCGGCCTGGAAACTGATCTGGATATGGTCCAGCCCGGCGTCCCTGAAGGCGTTGACGCGCGCCTCGGTGAGGCCGATGCCGGAGTTGATCAGGTTAGTGTAGTAACCCAGCTCGCGGGCGGCGCGGATCAGCTCCTCCAGGTCCTGGCGCACCAGCGGTTCGCCGCCGGAAAAGCCCAGCTGCGCGGCACCCAGCGCGCGGGCCTGGCGGAACACCTCGATCCACTGCGCGGTGCTCAGTTCCTCGCCCTGCTGGGCGAAGTCCAGCGGGTTGGAGCAGTACGGGCACTGCAGCGGGCAGCGATAGGTCAGCTCGGCCAGCAGCCAGAGGGGCAGGCCCACGCCGGACTCAGCGGAGCTCGATCCAGAATTTTTCATTGGCGACCTCCATGAACTGAACGACATCGTCCGCCAGCTCCGGTGCACCCGGATACAGGGCGTTCAGGTTATTGATGATGGTGGCGACATCGCGCTGGCCATCGATCTGATTGGCAATGGCGCCCGCACTTTCATTGAGGCGGATCATGCCTTCCGGGTAGAGCAGGACATGGCAGCCCTGGGCCGACTCCCACTGCAATCGATAGCCACGGCGAAACTGCGGAACCTGACGTACGTCGAACTCGCTCATAGGGGAATACCGCGGTGCCAGACCCGTTCGCGGGTCACCGTGTGGTAGGGGGGACGGTCCAGTTCGTAGGCCATGCTCATGGCGTCGAGCATGCTCCAGAGCACGTCCAGCTTGAATTGCAGGATTTCCAGCATGCGCTGTTGCGCCTCCCAGGTGCGGTAATGCTCGAGGGTGATGCGCAGGCCGTGCTCGACATCGCGGCGCGCTTCTTTCAGGCGCTTGCGGAAATAGTCGTAGCCGGTGGGGTCGATCCAGGGGTAATGCTGGGGCCAGCTGTCCAGCCGCGACTGGTGGATCTGCGGGGCGAACAGTTCGGTCAGCGAGCTGCTCGCCGCCTCTTGCCAACTGGCGCGGCGGGCGAAGTTGACGTAGGCGTCCACCGCGAAACGCACCCCCGGCAGCACCAATTCCTGGGACAGCACCTGCTCGCGGTTGAGCCCGACCGCCTCAGCCAGGCGCAGCCAGGCCTCGATGCCGCCGGCCTCGCCGGGGGCGCCGTCGTGGTCCTGGATGCGCTGGATCCATTCGCGGCGGGTGTCGCGGTCCGGGCAGTTGGCGAGGATGGCGGCATCCTTCAGCGGGATGTTCACCTGGTAGTAGAAACGGTTGGCCACCCAGCCCTGGATTTGTTCGCGCGTCGCGCGGCCCTCGTACATGGCGCGGTGGTACGGGTGGTGGATGTGGTAATAGGCGCCCTTGGCGCGCAGGGCCTGCTCGAATTCGGCGGGAGTCATGGCGGTCTGGCTCATGCTCGGGGTCCTCGTAGGGTGCGCCGTGCGCACCTTGTTGGGTTCGTGGTGCGTTACAGCACGATGCTCATGCCATCCCAGGCCACTTCGATGCCGTGGCGGCCGAGTTCGGCGCGCTCGGCGGAGTCGACGTCGAGGATCGGGTTGGTGTTGTTGATGTGGATGAGCACCTTGCGCGGGCCGTCGATGCCATCCAGCACCTCGATCATTCCGCCCGGGCCGCTCTGCGGCAGGTGGCCCATCTCGCGGCCGAGCTTGTCGCCCACCTCGCAGTGGCGCATCTCGTCGTCACGCCAGAGCGTGCCGTCCACCAGCAGGCAGTCGGCGCGGCGCATCCAGTCGAGCAGGTGTTCATCCACCTGGCCGAGACCGGGGGCGTAGAACAGGCTGCCGCCGGTTTCCAGGTCCTCGATGAACAGGCCGATGTTGTCGCCCGGATGCGGGTTGCCCCGGTGCGGCGAATAGGGCGGCGCGCTGCTGCGCAGGGGAATGGCGGTGAAACGCAGGCCGGCGCAGGCGGGAATGGTGAACGACGGGCTGGCCAGGTCGATGGGCTGCCAGTCCAGGCCACCGTTCCAGTGCCGGAGCATGCTGAACAGCGGAAAGCCGCTGGTGAGGTCCTGGTGGACCATGTCGGTGCACCAGACCTGGTGCGGGCAGCCCTCGCGCAGGCTCAAGAGGCCGGTGACGTGGTCGATCTGGCTGTCCATCAGGATGATCGCGGCGATGCCGGTATCGCGCAGATGGCGCGCCGGCTGCAACGGCGGAAAGGCCTCGAGCTGGGCGCGGATATCCGGCGAGGCGTTGCACAGCACCCAGTCGATGCCGTTGGCGCTGAGGGCGATGGACGACTGGCTGCGCGGCTGGGCGCGGACCTTGCCGCTGCGTACGCC
>NZ_SSOH01000062.1:0-78851 GCF_029873155.1 Pseudomonas sp. BN515
CACGGTGAAATCGGCGCTGGTCAGGCCGGTGACCGCTTCGCTGAAGGTGATGGTGACCGTGCTGCTCTCACCCGCCGCCAGCGCGCTGTCTGCGACCGTAATGGTGGCGGTCGGGCGCGCGGTGTCGATGGCGTAGGCATTGGAGACGGTGGTGTTCGCCCCGGTATTGCCCGCCGCGTCCTGCACACCGGTGTTGTCCAGCGTGATCAGGTTGCCGGTGCTGGTAGTCCCCGCCGTCGGCGTCAGGGTGGCCGTCCAGGTGATACCGCCGTCGCTGGAGCTAAGGCCGCTCAGCACACCGTTGGCCACGGTGAAGTCGGCGGTGGTCAGGCCAGTGACTGCCTCGCTGAAGGTGATGGTGACCGTGCTGGTCTCACCCGCCGCCAGCGCGCTGTCCGCAACGGTGATGGTCGCTGTCGGGCGCTGGGTGTCGATGGCGTAGGCGTTGGATGTGGTGGTGTTCGCCCCGGTGTTGCCCGCCGCGTCGGTGTAGCCGGAGGCGTCCAGGGTGATCTGGTTGCCGGTGCTGGTATTACCCGATGTCGGCGTCAGGGTGGCGGTCCAGGTGATGCCGCCGTCACTGCTGCTGAGGTTGCTCAGCACACCATTGGCCACGGTGAAATCAGCGGTGGTCAGGCCGGTGACCGCCTCGCTGAAGGTGATGGTGACGGTGCTGGTCTCGCCCACCGCCAAGGCATTGTCCGCGACCACTATGGTGGCGGTCGGCCGCGCGGTGTCGATGGCGTAGGCATTGGAGGCGGTGGTGTTCAGCCCGGTGTTACCCGCCGCGTCCTGCACGCCGGTGTTGTCCAGCGTAATCAGGTTGCCGGTGCTGGTAGTACCCGATGTCGGCGTCAAGGTGGCCGTCCAGGTGATGCCGCCGTCGCTGCTGCTGAGGTTGCTCAGCACGCCATTGGCCACCGTGAAATCAGCGGTGGTCAGGCCGGTGACTGCCTCGCTGAAGGTGATGGTGACGGTGGTGGTCTCACCCGCCGCCAATGCAGTATCCGCAAGCGTGATAGTGGCGGTCGGACGCTGGGTGTCGATGGCGTAAGCGCTGGAGGTCGCGTTGTTCGCCCCGGTGTTGCCCGCCACGTCGGTGTAGCCGGTGGCGTCCAGGGTGATCAGGTTGCCCGCGCTCACGCTGTTGGCCGTTGGGGTCAGGGTCGCGGTCCAGGTGATGCCGCCGTCGCTGGAGCTGAGGTTGCTCAGCACACCATTGGCCACCGTGAAATCGGCGACGTCCAGGCCGCTTACCGCCTCGTCGAAGGTAATGGTCACCGTCGCTGTCTCGCCCGCCTTCAGGTTGCTGTCGCTGAGCGAGATGCTGGCGGACGGCCGCACGCCGTCGACCACCAGAGCCTTGTTGGCACCCAGCGAACCGGCAGAGCCGGGGGCAGCCAGGGTGAGGATGGCATCCTGGCTGGCAGCGCCCTTGATAGTGCCGCCGTTGAGGGTCAGCGCCGCGGTGCTGGCATAGTCGAGATCGGCCGCAACGTCACCCGCCTGAACGGTGTAGCTGAAGGTCAGGGTATTGCTGCCCGAACCGGAAACGTAGTCGAGGGTCCGGTCAGTGGCACCGGTCTCCAACAGCAGCTGGGGGGTGCCGGTCACGTTGACATTGGCGTCGAAGGTCACCGTGATGGTGATGACATCGCCGATACCGTACTGGCCATTGCCGTTGCTGGACGTCACACCGGTCACCCTCGGGAAGATCGGGGTGGTCAGGGTAATGTCGTTGCCAGTGCCGCCGATGTAGCTGGCAGTCAGCACGGTGCCGTTGCCAGCGGATGCCTGGATGCCGCCCTCGGGGAGACCGCTGAAGTTGCCGGTCACGCCATCAGCGAGATCGTTGTCGATGATGGTGTAGGTATCGCCCTCCCCCGCCGCGTAGCCGTGGGTGACGGCCAGGGTGGCACCGCTCACGTCCACGGCTCCGTTCACCACGATCTGGTCATGGCCCGCGCCCGCGATCAGGCCATTGATCTGCAGTGCCAGGGTGCTGCCGGCGGCCATGCTGAGGGGGCCATTGATGGTGAGGATGCCCGCTGCGTTGCCGCCCGGGGCAAGCGTACCGCCGCTCTGCACCGTCACAGCACCGCCCAGCGTTCCGATACCGGCCAGGGTGGCACCGCTGCCCACGGTAGTAGCGCCGGCCGTGCTGCCGTTGACCACCAGGGTACCGGCGGAAACATTGGTGGTGCCGCTGTGGGTCTCGGTGCCGGTCAGCGTCAGGGTCTCGCTGCCGCTCTTGGTCAGCGTGGCGCCGCCGGAAATCACGCCGGACAGGGTGGTCGCCGCATCTGTCCGGATGGTCGCCCCACCCGACACGCTCACGTTGTTGTCGATGGTGGTAGCGCCGCCGATGGCCAGCGTGCCGCCGGCAAGCACCAGGTCGCCGCCGCCGAGGTTGGCGTCGGACGTCACCTTCAGGGTGCCGCCGAGCAGCGTGGTCGTGCCGGTGTAGGTGTTGTTGCCGGACAGGACCACGTCGGTGTGGTTGCCGGCGACCGAGTAGCCGTTCACGGTCAGGTTGCGCGCGCCGCCGCTTTCGCTGATGACGCCGCTGAAGGTGATGTTGTCGGCGCCCGTGGCCGGGGAGCCAGTGCGCAGCGTGGCATCACCGAGCAGCACGATGTCGTTGCTGAAGGTACGGCTGCTGCCGGCCACGCCGAGCGTGGAGCCTGCGGTCAGGTTGATCGTGCCACTGCCCAGGGTGCCGGTGCCGATCGCGGCCACCAGGCCAGTGCTGCCGGTCGAGGACAGGGTCAGCGGGCCGGTCAGGTTGCTGGCGTTGCTCAGGTAGATCTGGCTGTCGCCGGCATTGAGGCTGAACGCGCCGCTGCCGCTCATCGCGCCGCCGAGGCTGATCACCACGCCGGTGCCGCTGCCGGTGGCGTCGAGCGCGACCGTGCTGATCACCTGGGTCGTGCGGTTGAGCGTGAAGGTGCTGTTGGCATTGATCGCCAGCGTGCCGCCGGCGAGCTTGAGGATGCCGCCGCCGATCTGGTTGGCCGAGGTAACCACCGTCTTGCCGTTGACCTGGCCGAAGGTCCAGTTGCTGGCGCTGTTGCCGGTGTTGGTCAGGTTGAGCGTGCCGCTGCCGCTCTTGAAGAAGTCGCCGCTGCCGGTGATCAGGCCCGACAGCGTGGCCTCGATGCCGAAGCCCAATTCGATGGCGCCGGAGCGGCTGGTGATGTCGAACGCGTTGTCGATGGTCTGGCCGTTGGTGGTGACCGAGAAGGTGCCGCCGTAGACGCTCACCAGGCCGCTGCCGAGGTTGCTGTCGCTGCCGACCGCCAGGATGCCCTCGCCCAGCGTGGTGGTGCCGGTGTGCGCGCTGGTGCCGCTCAGCGTCAGGGTGCCCAAAAGGCCGGTCTTGCTCAGTGTGCCACCGCCGGAGAACACGCCCGAGGCGGTCCAGTCGAAGTTGGCATTGAGCGTGCCGCCACCAGTGCCGAAGGCCATGGCGTTGTCGACCGTGACGCCGCCGGAGGTGATGTCGAAGGTGCCGCCGTCGAACTGCAGCGCGCCGCTGCCAAGGGCGTCGTCGTTGCCGATTGCCAAGGTGCCGCCGTTGAGCGCGATGGCGCCCGAGTAACCGGCCTCGTTGCCGGTGCTGGTCAGCGTCAGCGTGCCAGCGCCGGTCTTGGTCAGCGTGCCGCTGCCGGCCAGCGTGCTGGCGATGGTGGCGGTGTCGGTCAGGCCGTTGTTGAGGGTGAAGGCGCCGCCCAGCGTGATCGTGCTACCGGTGATGACGAGGCCGTTGGCGCCGTCGAGGTCGAGGGTATCGCCCGCGCCGCCGGTGACGCCGCTGCCGAGGGTGATGGTGCTGTTATCGGCCAGTACCACGCGAATCGTGTCGGCACCGCCCTGGGCCGCGCCGCGTGCCAGCGCTTCGCGCAGGCTGAAACCGTCCGCCGCGTCGCCGCCGGCGTCGTCGTTGCTCTGGTCGACGTAGATGGTGTCGCAGGTCAGCGTGACGTCGCTGTTGACCGTGCCGCCCAGGCTGTCGGTGAGCGCGAAACGGATGTTCGCGTCGCCGTATGGCGTGGCGTTGTTGTAGCTGATGTTGCGTACCACGTCCTGCACCAACCCGGTGGACGCCGGGAGGCTGCTGCCGGTGAAGGTGATGGTCAACACGCCGCCGGCGTAGTTGTAGGTCGCGAAGGTGAGACCGGCGAACTGCAGGTCGCCGCTGGAGGCATTGCCATTGACGCTGAAGTTGGCGTTGCTGAGGTCGAAACCGAACAGGTCGTTGGCGCTCGGGTCAGCGCTACCGCTGGTATAACGCTGCACCACCAGGCTGCCGCCGTTCCAGTTCGCCAGGTCGTCTTCGGCGTCGCTGACCACAGCGTTGCCGCCGGCGTCGAGCACCACCGTGGTGCCGGGGGTATAGGGCGTACTGTCGCCGTCGAGACCAGTCACCACTGGAGTGCTGTTGGTTGGCGCCGTCAGGGTGAAGTCGTTGCCGGTGCCGCCGGTGTAGCTGGCAGTCAGCACGGTACCGTTGCCGCTGGCGGTCAGGGTGCCGCCTTCGGCGAGGCCACTGAAGTTGCCGGTAACGCTGTCGCTGAGATTGTTGTCGATCAGGGTATAGACGTCGCCGAAGCCGGGCGCGTAGCCATGGGTGACGGCCAGGGTGGCGCCGGAAACGTTCACCGTGCCATTGACCACTACCTGGTCGTACTGGGTGCCAGCCGTGGTGCCGTTGATCTCGACCGCCAGGATGCTGCCCGCGTTCATCTGCAGGTTGCCGTTCACCGTCAGGGTGCCGGCGCTGTTGCCCGGCGACAGGGTGCCGCCGCTCTGGACCGTCACATTGCCACCCAGGATGCCGCTACCGGCCAGCGTGGCGCCGCTGACCACAGTGGTCGCACTGGTGGTGCTGCCATTCACCGCCAAGGTACCGGCGGAAACGGTGGTGGTACCCGAGTAGTTGTTGCCGCCCGACAGGGTCAGCGTGCCGCTACCGGTCTTGGTCAGGGCGCCGGTGCCGCCGATCGCGCCGCTCAGGCTGACGGCCAGGCCGGAGCCCACCGAGACGCTGCCGGCGCTCGCGCCCAGCGTGATCGCATTGTCGACGGTCCCGGCGCTGGTGACCGACAGCGTGCCGTCGTTCAGTTGCAAGGTTCCGCTGCCCAGGTTGGCGTCACCGGCGATCGCAACCGTGCCGCCGCTCAACACCTGCATCCCCCAGCTCTGCCCGCTGTTGGTGCCGGACAGCGTGAAGGTGCCGCCGCCATCCAGCGTCAGGGTGCCGGAGCCGGTGATGGCGCCGGAGAAGGTGCTGCTGGTGCCGTTGATGCCGACCGTCAGCGCGGAGCTACCGAGGGCCACGGTACCGGCGCCGGACAAGACGTCGATGGTCTCGTCGGCCGCGACGGTCAGGGTCGCGCCGGACGCCACCGTAACCGACGTGTTGTCATCCAGCGCGCCGCCGACGCGGTTGAGCACCAGTCCGCCCGCCGACACGTTGGTGGCACCGGTGTAGCTGTTGTTGCCGGTCAGCGTCAGCGTGCCGCTGCCCTGCTTGGTGATGCCGAACCCCGAGCCCGAGATCACACCGGCATAGCTGGTGCTGGTGTTGTCGCCGCCGGCGGTCAGCGCGGCGTTGAGTACCACGCTGCCGGTGCCTGCGAGGGAGCCGATGGTCTCGGCAGTGGCGATGGTCAGTACGGTGCTGCCCGACTGCGTCACCGCACTGCTGTTGCCAAGCGCCGAGCCGCCGCTCAGTGTCAGGCCGCCGCCCGTGAGGTTGACGGCACCGCTGTGGGTGTTGCTGCCGGACAGGGTCAGCGTGCTGGCGCCGGTCTTGGTCAGAGTGCCGCTGCCGCTGAGAACGCCGCTGACGGTGGCATTGGCGCTGGTGGAAATGGCCGCAGCGGAAGCCAGCGCAATGGCGTTATCGATCGTGGTGGCGCCGGTGATGGCCAGGGTGCCGCCGTTCAGCGTGACCTGACCGGAACCCAAGTGGTCGTCGTTGGCGATCGACAGCGTACCGGCGGTGATGGAGGTACCGCCGGTATGGCTCGCCTCGTTGCCGTTGTTGGACAGCGTCAGCATGCCGCTGTCGGTCTTGTTCAGGCTGAACGGTCCGCTCAGGGCGCCAGTGAGGGTCAGGGTGCTGATGGAGGCGGCGCTGATGTCGGCATCGCCCACCAGGGTAACGTTGCCACTGATGGTCGAAGAGCCGGAGACCAGGTGAATGGCACCGTAATTGGCGGAGGACACCGACGTGCCGCTACCGCTCACCACGAAGCTTTCGGCGACGGTCAAGCCGCTGGCGATACGCACCGTAGCGCCATTGCTGACGGTAGTCCCGCCGGCCGTCGTACCAAGAGCGTTAGCGTGGCTGACAAGCAGGGTGCCGCCCGTGACGTTGGTGGCACCGGTGTAGGTGTTGTTGCCGCTGAGCTGAAGGATCGACGGACTCGTTTTGGTCAGGCTGCCGCTGCCGGAAATCACGCCAGAGAAATTGGCAATGTTGGCACCGCTGCCACCGGCGACGCTGATGGTGCCGCCGCCCGCGCCCAGGGTGATGGCGTTGGTGAAGGTGGTGGACGTTCCCGCCGCGCCCGTCACAGTCATGGCCAGGGTGCCGCCATCCAGTGTCAGGTTCCCGGTCGACAGACGCGACCCAGTGTCGGCGGTGATCGTTCCGCCCGTGACCGACACGGCCCCGGACCAACCGGTGTTATTGCTAGTGGACCCGAGCGTCAGGGTGCCAGCGCCGGATTTGGCCAGTGCGCCAGTCCCTGCGAAGGTGCTGTTGACGGTCGCGGTGTCGCCGCTCCCATTTACGAAGCTCAGCGTGGTACCACCACCCAGGGTGATGATGCTGCCGGTGATGTTCAGGCCCGAAGCCGAATCGGCGTTGAGGGTCAGACTTTCGTTGATGGCCAGGTCACCGGCCAACGATACGGTGCTGTTGAAATTGCTGCTGAAGATCAGCGTCTGGCTGCCTGTGGCGTCTTGAGCGGCAATCGCCACCGCCTCGCTGATGCTCACGCCGTTAGCCGCGTTGATCGTGGCGGTGTCAGTGGTGTTGGTGATGTAGATGGTGTCGCTGGTGACCGTGGTATCGGCCGTGGCGCTGGAGGCGCCGTCGCTCAGGGTGAAACGCACCGTCGCATCGCCGGCCGGGGTGTCGCTGCGGTAGGTGATATGTCGCGCCACGTCGTTGACCAGCGCGGTGGTGGCTATTGCGCTGCTACTGGTGAAGGTGATGTTCAGCACACCGCCAGTATTGGTGAAGGTGGCGAAGGTGTTGTTATTGAACTGCAGGTTATTTCCGCTGACGGTGAACAGCGCGCCCGAGGTATTGAAGCCGAAGATATCGCTGGAAACCGCACCGCTGGGACGTTGCAGGGTCAGGCTGGCGCCGGCCCAGTTACCGGCGCCGCCGTTGAGGGCGCTCAATTCCGTATCAGCCACTGTGGCGTTGCCGCCAACGTCCAGCGTCACGGTGCTGCCGACGCCAGCCCAGGCCACGCTGTCGCCATTGACGTCGCCGAGGGTCGGCGCGGCATTGGCGGGAGAAGTCGTGAAATTGAGGAAGTCTATGTCGGCAGGCCAGCCCTCATCTGGATCAGCTCCCGGAATGACGTCCAGGAACTTCACGGTGAAAGAGGTGATGTTCTGCAAGTTGGTGGTGATGACAATGACCTCACCGGGCTGACTCGTTATCAGGTCGCTGGTGACCTTGGCGGCCTCGTTACCGGTCGGGTATATCTCAAACTGGTAATCGCCGAAGTTGCCGGCAAGTGGCCGCACCGAGATGCTGTCGAGATTGAACGCGGTGCCAGAGATACTGGAGATGGTGAACGCGACGGGTGGCGAATTGAACGCGTTTGTATCGACGTTCAGATATATGGAGTCAGCCGTGCCCAGCAAGTCACCGGGGTCCTGGCTGTCCGAATAGCTCCAATCGTCAGTACCGTTGTTTAACCAGCCCTGGTTCAGCGTAACGGTGGCCAGCAGGCCGTCATAGCCGGGCGCCGCATCCTGCCAGAGCGAAGCGGTCTCCAGGCTTCCCACCTGCGCCTCGAGCGACCAGTCCCCACCCTTGGCAAGCCCCCCAGTGGCATCACTGGAAGCCGCCACATCGGCTGACGAGAGGCTGGCGATCTGCTGGATCAGGGTCTGGCCGGAACCCTTGGCCACGTCGCAGCCATAGATCAGGATATCGCCGTCCGACTTCAGCGAATCGCCGATGGCGGCCAGGTCGTCCGCACGCTGCTGGACGCTGCCCATGTCCAGCACCGAAGTGCCGAGCAGCACCTGCCCTTCCGAGCCGTGGCTGATGATATGGATAGCATCGATGCCGCTGCGGCCGTCCAGGTAGTCGGCGATCTGCTGCAGGCCATCCTTGCTGCTGTCGAGTACCACCACCTCGGTGCCCGGCTTGATGGCCGCAACCAGTTGCTGGTAGTCCTTGACGCCGTTATCGACGAACACCACTTCCTGGCGCTGGTCGCCGGTGCCTCCAGTGGGAGTGGCGGCCAGGCCGTCATGGGACGAGTTCTCGGCCGCAGCGGTGTCCTGCGCGTCAGGGGTGTCGGTGGGCTGGCTTGCCGCGGTATCGGCAACGGTGGCGGCGACAGCGCCGTCGAACATCATGCGAGGTTCGAGGGGCAGAGCCAGGGGAGAACGGACGTCGGCCTGGGACGGGCGGCCGGATACTTTATTCTTGTTCGACCAGAACATGCTGTGCGCTCCCTGTCGGTGACTCTGCACTGCCTGATTAGTCCTACGATGTTATTTGCTTTTTCCTACTCTGGAAATGGCTTTCAGCCATCAGCCTGCCATCAATGACCAAGAAGTCTTAAAGCGCCCTGTTTTACTTCGTTTGAGTCACAGAATCGACGTTTCCCTGTGCTAAAGAACATGAGGCGAAAGGAAATTTCGTCTATCGTTCACCGCGCGCAGGGAAGTGCCATTCTATTGCCAGTACTTCCTTGCCTATTCCAATAAAGCCTCACACACGCAAGGAAGGAATCAGTCTCATGAGTGACCAGTCCTATCTCGGCTCGATCAGCGGTTGGGCCCCCAATTTCGCTCCCCGTGGCTGGGCGTTCTGCCAGGGGCAGACAATCTCCATCGCTCAATACAGCGCCCTGTTCTCGCTCCTCGGCACCGCCTACGGCGGTAACGGCCAGACCACCTTCTGCCTGCCGAACCTGCAAGGTCGCGTGCCCGTCGGCGCGGGCCAGTCCCCCGGCACCTCCCTGTACACCCTGGGCGAGATGGCCGGTACCGAGTCGGTCACCCTGACCACCGCGCAGATGCCCGCCCACACCCACGTCGCTACCGCGACCGCCACCGCCTCCCTGCCCGCCAGCACTGCGGCGGCAACTTCGGCTACGCCGGCCGCGGACAGCGTACTGGCCGCCGCCAATGGCGCCTCGGGCCGCACGCCCGTGGATGTGAAGATCTACGCCCCGGCCCCTGGCTCGGTGAACCTTCCCCTGTCCAGCGCAGCCACCGTCAACGTCCAGGCTGCCGGCAGTAGCCAGCCTTTCTCCATCCTGCAGCCGTTCACCGTGATCAACTACATCATCTGCATGGAAGGGGTCTTCCCCTCCCGCAACTGACGGCGCGAGGACTCACGAATGGATATCGAAAGTTACCTCGGTGTGATCGCGCCCTTCGCCGGCAACTTCGCACCACGGAACTGGATGACCTGCAGCGGCCAGTTGTTGTCGATCCAGCAGAACCAGGCGCTGTTCGCCCTGCTGGGCGTCACCTATGGCGGCAACGGCGTCCAGAACTTCGGCCTGCCCAACCTCAACGGACGGGCAGCGGTCGGGCAAAGCGCCCAGCAGCCCCTCGGCCAGATGGCCGGTTCGGAAAACGTCACGCTGACCACGCTCAACCTGCCCACCCATACCCACGGCGCCACCGCCGAGGCGACTGTGGTGCTGCAGTCGTCCACCACGGCGGCCGCCTCCGAGCAGCCTGCGGCGGACGCCACCCTGGCCCAGGCGCAGGGCGCCTCGGGCCGTACCGGTGTGACCGTGCAGATCTACGCTCCGGCTCCGGGAAGCGTCGAACTGCCCGTGCAGGCGGGCCTTCAGGTAACGCTGGAGCTCAGCGGCCAGAACCTGCCCACCGGCGTGGTGCAGCCGTTCCTGGCATTGACCCAGTGCATCTGCACCCAGGGCGTGTTCCCAAGTCGCAACTGACCCGGGCTGCCCGCTGCCAGGCCTAGTTGAACTGGGCCTGGTAGTGGCGCTGACCGTCGAGGGGAGAAACGATCGGGCTGAGGTGCAGCAAATACTCCTTGCCGCTGGCGCTCTTCAGGCGGTATTGCGCTTCCAGCAGGAGCACGCTCATCGGCGTGGTGAAGATCAGCGAGAATGGCGTGCGGAATCCCGGGTTGGGAGCACTGCCTTCCACCAGCCGCAGCAAGGTCAGCTGCACAGGCTCGGGCACCGTCTCGGCGGTGAACACCTGGCCAACCTCGGAGGCGAACATCTTTGCGGTAAGGCCCTGGGTTTCGATGAACATCTGGTCACTCCCTGATCGTTAGGAATTCAGGCACGGGCCTGGGCGGTAGAGGAAATTACAGCAGCGCATGATCGAGATAAAGACGGCTGACATGCTGACCAAGCGGGCCGCCACTGCGGCCGACGAGCCCTGGATGCGCCAGCTCTTCGCCCAGTTGCGCGGGCTGGACCCGGCCATGATCGCCGCCTGCCCCGCCCTCCTCGAACAGCAGTGGCAGCTCCAGCAACGCGTCTTCGCCAGCCACTATCCCGAGGCCCACACGGAACTGGTGCTGCTGGACGATGCGCCCATCGGGCTCATTACCCTTCATGAAGGCGCCAGCACCATTCGCGTGCTGGAAATCGGCCTGGAGGCCCGTTACCGGGGGCGCGGCTACGGTCAATGGCTGCTGGGGAATCTCACCCGCCGCGCAGACCGGCAAGGCAAAGCGCTCGAGCTGGCGGTCATGGCGCACAACCCCGCTATCCACCTTTACCAGCGCCTGGGATTCCGCACCCTGCCCGCAAGCGCGGACGAGGTGCAGTTGCAGATGCGCCGCGCCCCCGTTCAGCGCGACTGATCCAGGCGCAGCGACTCCAGTGCCTGGTAAGGCCCTTCCGCCCAGCGAGACACTGCATCGCGCAAGGCGGCCGGGGCCGAATCGCGTTTCTGCTGCGTGTCCGCCGCGAAGGTCTCACCCGGCCGCTTGGCATTCTGCCGGCTGGCAGCCATGACCACCTCCAGCTGATCCGGAGCCAGCCGCAACCGCTCGCGCAGCCGGCCCACCGCAGCGTGGGGCAGCTCGCTGTAATTGAGCGCCAGCCCGTCGTATTCCCGGCACATCACGGCCGCCTGCTCCAGCAGGCGGCCCAGCCGTCGGACGATGTAGTCCTCCCGTGGCACCGTGGCTTCCCCCGCCTCGTTCAGCGGTGAAACCCCGAGCTGTCCGGGAATCATGTGCATGCCGGGCATCCGCAGGTGCGACGCGGCGATCTCCAGGGGATCGCGATAGAGGAACACCCAGGGCGTCTCCGGGAAGCAGCGCCGCAGGATGGGTAATTCGAACAGGTTCCAGGCATCCAGTTTGACCACCAGGTGCCGCGCCGAAGGCGTGGGGGCCTGACCCAAAGCCGACAGCATCGCGACCACGCCGGCCTCCTGGGCACAGCCGACGAGACCGTCCTGATAATGGCCGCGCAGCAGGCTGTCCAGAGGCGGAGGCTCGGACAGGACCACATGGCTGTCCAGGCAGGCCAGCATCTGCGCGATCAGGGTAGAGCCGCAGCGGGAGGCGTGAAAAACGAACGCATCTGGCGCCAGGCCTGGGCTTTCGGCCTGCCAGTCCAGCAGCGTCTGGAGGCTGGTCTCGCGCCGAAACGCCTGGTTGAAGGGCAGGCGCAGAGCCTGGTCCACGTCGTCGCGAAAGAAGGGCCGGGTCAACCGCTGCTCGCCAAACCAGCACCAGTCCACCCGCCACTCGCCCGCCTGCTGCCAGGTTCGGATGGGCAGCCAGCCGCTGAAATCTTCCGGGTTCATGCTCGCCATTGATCGTTCCATGCCCGCTTGCCCTGACGCATCGCGGTCAGGACTTCCGCTTCAGAAAAATACAGGTCGTGCTCGGCGCCCAGGGCGACTGCCGCACGCTGAAACTCACCCACGTCGGTCAGTGCGCGCAGGCGCCGGGCCAGCTGCGCATCCCGCTCCACCAGCTCGCGGAACCGCGCGAAGGCCTGCTCCGCCCTCCCCGGCCGCAGCGCGGGTGTGTCGGGCAGTCCCTGTTCGATGAGCCCAAGCAGCCAATCGTTGGGCTGGCAATCCAGCACCAGGTGAATGCGCTCGCCCGGCCCGGGGTTATCCACACGATGCGGGCGGGACAGATCGAGGAACCAGCATTGCCCCGGTTGCATGGGCGCTTGCAGGCCATCGACGAGGAACTCCACGCCTTCCGGACTCAGCAGCGGCACATGCAGGCGCAGGTCGCTGCCGGGCATGCCGAGGTCAGGGTCGCAGTGCTCGTGGATGCGCGAGCCCGGCCCCAGGCGCAGCAAGCGCGCACTGCGTACGGTGGTGTGGAAGGCATCCAGCAACTCGTTCCAGGCAGCCTCTCGCTGCCACCAGCCACTGCGAACCGGCGCGCCCTGTCCGGGAGCCAGAGGCAGCGGCGCATCGTCTGGGGCGATCAGGGCGACACCGCTCCAGTCACCCTCGTAGTAGCTGGTGTTGAAATGGCCCTGCCACGCGGCTTCGTCGATTCGCCCCAGGGCTTCCAGCAGGGGCGCCAACGCGAATGACAGAGGCAGGCGCGAACAGATGGGCAGTGTCGGCATCGGCATTGAATCGTCCTTGTTCCCGGCTGTTGTTCAGAAACCGCTTTCCCTCACCCCCAGCGCCGCCAGCCGGCGCCAGGCGAAACCGAGGACCGACTGCCCTTCTCCATCCAGCACCACCACGCCGCGTAGCGGCTGGGCCGGGTGGATGGCGTCGTCCAGCAGGCTCAGGCGCACGCCGTACTGGGCCTGCACCGGCTCGGCGCGGTGCTGGGCATCGCGGCGCACGGCGATGGGGCCGTGATGATCGGAACTGAGGGCTTCCAGCTCCAGATAGGCGACGCCGGTGGCATCCACCTCCTCCAACCGCACCGGAATAGCGGGGCGCGCCGGGTCGTCGGCGATGAAGCGACCTTCCGCCCCCGGCTGCACGCGCCAGAGATATTCCTCGGCCAGGTAGCCGCGCAGTCGCTGGCCAGGTTCCACCACTCGCGCCAGGGCCTCCTGCGGGCTTAGCCAACGCCCAACCGTGAGATCGGGCAGCAGGTCGCGCACGACGCCGCCCTGGGGTGCACGCAGTTGCAAGCGTTCGCGCTGGGCAGCCAGGCCGCGGTACTCGGCTACGGCCTCGGCCAGTCGCTGTTCAAGGATGCCGGCGTCGGCGGCGGTTTCACTTCGCCCGGCCTGGCGGCGCAGTTGCAGTTGGAGGATTTCGATCTCGCGGCGAACGATGGACTGGCGCGAATCCAGGTCAGGGGATTCCAGTTCCAGCAGCAGAGTGCCCTGCTCCACCGTCTGACCATCCTTCACCTGTAACGCCTTCAGCCGTGCGGCCACAGGCGCATGCAGGGCCGTGGCACGGGAGGCTTCGAGTAACGCAGGGACCTCGACCGAACTGCGCCACGGCAGCACCAGCAGGGCCAGCAGCACCAGCAGTCCACTGCCGGTCAGCAGTACCTTGCGCGGGTTCGCCTGATCGCGGCGCTGCCACCACTCCAGCAGCTCCTTCCAAATCGGCAGGCCGATGAACCAGACCAGCTCCACCAGCATCAGGAAGATGCCCAGCACCTTGAAGAACAGGTGATACACCGCCAGCGCGATACCGAAGAACAGCACGGCGCGCCACAGCCAGGAACCGTAGCCCCAGATCAGCAGGCGCCGGGCCATGGCCGGCGACCAGGGCTCCGGCACCGGCTCGCCGTAGCCGAACAGCATTTCGCGCAGACGCCAGCGGCACAGGGCGAAGGCTCGCGTCTGCAGGTTATCCACACCCCAGAGATCGGTGAGCAGGAAGTAGCCATCGAAACGCATGAAGGGGTTGAGGTTGATCAGCAGCGTGGTGATCCAGGTGGCGCTGGCCAGCATGAAGGCCGAGGTACGCAGCGGGCCGTCCGGCAGCAGCGACCAGGCCAGCAGCGCCAACACCGCCAGTACCAGTTCGGCGAGCACACCACCGGCGCCGATCAACAACCGCGAGCGCCTGTCATTGACCCGCCAGGCGTCGCTGACGTCGGTGTAGAACATCGGCAGCAGCACCATGAAGGCCAGGCCCATGCTCTGCACCCGGCAGCCAGCGCGCTTGGCCATGAAGGCATGGCCGAATTCGTGGCAGAGCTTGGCGAAGGTCAGGGCCACGCCAAAGGCCACCGCCCCACCGAGGCTGAACAAGTGCGGGAAGGTGGCGATGAAGCGCTGCCAGTCGCGCGCCACCAGGAACAGCCCGAGGGCGAACACCAGCGGCAGGCCCCAGCGCAGCATCCACGGGCCGTTGCGCTCCAGCACGGGCCAGGCGCGATTGAGGAAGGCGTCCGGGCGCCACAGCGGAATGCGGAAGAACAGGTATTGATGCAGCACGCGCTTGCCCAGGCTCTGGTGCTGGGCGCCCGCCTTTATCGCGTAGCTGGCGCGCTGATCCTCGTCCGACGCGGCGATCAGGTCATGCCCGCGAAGAAAGCGCAGCATTTCGTCCAGTTCAGCACCGCCCAGGGGCAGGCCCGGCTCGGCGTTGGCGGCCTCCAGTACCCGCTGCGGATCGCTCAGCGCCCAGTGGCGCAGCAAGCGCACGGCGGCAGCGCCCAGCTTGAAGTAGCGACCGCGCAAGGGGTCGGCCAGGGTCCACTGGGGAGCGCCGTCCAGGCCGGGCGCGGCCGGTGACAGCTGCAGGTCAGGACGCAGTGCCGGCAGCATCAGAAGCCCAGGCTCTGGCGTGCGGCGGCCAGAGGCCGGCGCAGCAGGTAATAGGCCAGCGGCGCGCGCTCACCGAACAGCTTGGCGGTGCCACGCAGGCCGATGCGCGGCGGCGCGTCGAGGAAGGCCGCATCGAGGCGGTAGGCCAATTGCCCAGCGGCGGTGCCCTGGGCTTCGTAGGCCGCACGTTCGAGGCGCGCGGCATGGCGGTTGAGCGGGTCGCTGTCGAGGAACAGCGCCACCTCGGCACCGGGTTGCAGGGCGATGGCGTCCCCCACCGGCAGCTCGATGCGCAATTCGGCCTGGGCGGGGTCGGCGATCTGCATCAGTCGCTCACCGGTCTGTACCGGCTTGCCTGTGAGGCGCTCGGCATCGGCGAACACTGCAATGCCGGCACGCTCGGCGCGCACTTCGCTGCGGGCCAGGAGTTCTCGGGCGTAGTCGCGCTCGGCGCGTTTCTGCTCCACCCGTGCCGCCAGCAGGTCGATGCGCGAACTGGATTCAACATCGGCGAAGGCGCGCTGGGTGTTGGCCTTGAGCTCGGCCTCGGCTACGCCCAGGGTACGCTCGGCAACGTCCGCCTGGGCCTTCAGGCTGGTGGCGTCGAAGCGCACCAGCAGGTCACCGGCAGCCACATTCTGGTTGGGTTTGACCAGGAACTCGGCAATCACCCCATCCAGCGGCGCAGCCACCACCCGGCCGCCCTGTGGCACCACTTCGGCCGGTGCCAGCACCGATTGGCGTACCGGAATCAGGAGCAACAGACACAGGCCACCGGCGATGGCCAGCAGCTTCTTCTTCGGCCAGCGCAGGCGCCAGGGCTTGCGAGGCTGCAAGGCCAGCCAGGCGTGGGCATAGGTATCGCCGAGCTGGGTCAGCAGGGTCAGCTCGGCCTCGTTGAAGGGGTGTTCACGCGCCAGCCAGAGCCCGCCGAAGATTTCGCCGTGGCGGTCCTTCAAGGGCACCCAGCAGGCCTGCGGGGCGGACAGCGCCTGCCAGTCGGCGCGGGACTGCTCGTCGAGCAGCGCGGCATCGACGCTGCAGGTCTGGTCCAGCACCGCCTGGTCCAGCAGTCGCCCGGCGGCTCGCTCGACGAAGGCCACGAAGGGGGCGTTGGGTTCCACCACGCTGATTCCGGTCAGTGCCTGCACCTTGCCGGCGATCAGCAGCGCCGCGTGGCGGAAGCCGAACAGCGCCTGGCCGTCATTGACCATGGCGAAGGCCAGTTGCTCGGTACTGGCCGCCTGGCGCGCCTGCTTCTCCAGCCCGAGGAAGAGCGCGAAAACCCGCTCGGCTGCACCGGGCGTGGCTGCGTTCATGGCCTCTCCGGGAAGCGCGCTGTGCCGCTCATGCCAGCCAGCAGGCCGTCGGCATCGGCCGGCAGACCGCCAATCAGCAGCAGGGTCTGGCTGCCCTCGTCGATCCGCGCGCCCAGGCGCTTGATCACCGCATGCAGCGGTTTACCGGTTTCATCGGGAACGAATTCGAACGCCTGCTCGGGCTTGAGCTTGCTCAACCAGCGCGAGGGCACCAGCAGGTGGATCTCCAGGGTGCGGTTGTCCACCACATCCAGCAGCGGCGCGCCACTGGCGACGCTCTCATGGGGTTGCACCTTGCGCGCCACCACCTGCCCGTCGAAGGGGGCCTTCACCTGGCAGCGCTGTACCTGCACCTGGTAGACCTGCGCTTCGGCCTGGGACTGCGCCTGGCGTGCCTCGGCCAGGGCCACTTCGAAGCGGCCCACCGAGTTCAGGGCGGCCAGTTGCTGCTTGTTCTTCAGTTCTTCGCGGGCGGCACGCACGGCGGAATTGGCGGCGTTGAGCTGGGCCTGGTAGGCGCTGCAGTCGAAGCGCACCAGCACCTCGCCCTTCTTGAACGCCTGGCCTTCGGCATAGGGCATTTCGACGATGCGCCCGGCCAACTCGCTGGCCAGCACCGCCTGGTTGCGCGCACGCAGCACGCCTCGGGCTTCGCTGCCGGAAGCGGTCGCCGCAGCGGGGACGTCGAGCAAGGGATCCTGCGCGGGCGGCTCCTCCGCCCACGCGGTAGCGACCAGCCCAACCAAGCCCAACAACGTCCACAGCGTGCGTTTCATCAAGGCCATTCCCTGGAAAGAAGTGGGCAAGAGTCTATGAGAGCTGTCGGACAATAGGAATCTGGTCCGAGGAATTATCTTGCCATCAGAGAGGTCTTTGCCGCCGAGTGGCGGGTGGATATGCGCGGGCCAGCAGGATGAAGCCGATCCGGTAGGGTGCGCCGTGCGCACCGGCGGTTTGACGTGCTGCCAAAACCGATCCCGGAATCGGTGCGCACGGCGCACCCCAAGATCCAGACCGAGCTAAAGACGTCCGCTTTGTGCACGGGGAAGGAATCGTCCCTTCGAGGGGCTATGGCAAGTCCACGTTCTACGAACGTGGATGTTTACTCGCGAATGAATTCGCTCCCACAGGATTTGGCCCCTGGCCTCAGACCATTTCCAGCGGACGCTTGCGGCGCGGCGGCGGGAAGCTGTGGTCGATCAGGGCGAGGTCATCGGCGCTGAGCTGGAGCTTATGGGCCTCGGCGTTCTGCTTCAGGTGCAGCGGGTCGACCGCCTTGGGAATGACGATCACCCCCTGCTGGCGCAAGGCCCAAGCCAGGGCCACCTGGGCCGAGCTCGCCTGGTGACGGCGGGCGACTTCCCGGATTGCTTCGTTGCGCAGCAGGCTACCGCCCTGCCCCACCGGGCAGTAGGCCATGAGCGGAATGCCCTGCTGCTGCTGGAAGGGCAGCAGGTCGAACTCGATGCCTCGCGCCTCGGGGTTGTAGAGCACCTGGTTGGCGGCGCAACCGGCGGGCAGTTCGTGCAGGTCGTCGAGGTCCAGATTGGACACGCCCCAGCGGGCGATCTTGCCCTGTTCGCGCAGGCGCTCGAAGGCTTCCACCGTTTCTTCCAGCGGATGCTCACCGCGCCAGTGCAGCAGGTAGAGATCGAGATGGTCGGTACCCAGGCGCTTGAGACTGCGTTCGCAGGCCAGGGCGGTGCCCTTGCGGCTGGCGTTCCAGGGATAGACCTTGCTGACCAGGAAGACCTGCTCGCGCAAGCCGGCGATGGCGTCCCCCACCACTTCCTCAGCGCCGCCTTCGGCGTACATCTCGGCGGTATCGATCAGGGTCAGGCCCAGTTCCAACCCCTGGCGCAGCGCCGCGACTTCGCGCTTGCGCTCACTGGGCTGCTCGCCCATGTGCCAGGTGCCCTGGCCGATGGCGGGCACGCGGGTGCCGTCGGGGAAGGTGATGCTTTGCATGGCGTATTCCTCGGAAAGTCCGTTAAGTCGGGATTGCCGGCAGCTGGGGCGCGATATTCCGGCAATGGGCCGAACGGCTCAAGCCCAGGGGTCGTAGGAGCCGATGCTCCACAGGTGACCTTCCGGGTCGCGGCAGGTGAATCCGCGCCCGCCATACTCCTCGTCCTTCAGCGGCAGGACGACGGTGGCGCCAGCGGCCAGGGCGCGGGCGTGCACGGCGTCGACATCGGCCACCACCAGGTAGATGCCCTGGGTGCCGAGCCCGCCGTTCTCGTCGGGCTGGCGCAGCAGTTGGCCATAGTCGTTATTCCGCACCGAGCCGAGCATGATCATGCCGGTGCCAAGGCTGAGCTGGGCGTGAGCGATGCTGCCGTCCTTCTCGGCCACCACCAGGTGCTCGACGAAGCCGAAGGTGTTGCACAGCCAGGTAATGGCCGCGGGCGCATCGCGGTAACGAAGACAGGGAATGGCAGCGGAACCGGCCATGGCGGTGACCTCCCTTTTTTGAAGAACGATGGTTTCAGCCTAGCCCGACCCGCGCCAGGCGGGGCCAGGATTCCTTGCTGCAATAGACCACCGCGAATTGGCGGAAGTGTCAGGTATAGCCCTGTTTCCAGGGGCGGGAGCGGAAGCGAATCGGCGGCAAGGGCGGCTTGCCGGGGCGTTCCAGGGCGCGGGAAAGGTCCAGCTGGATATCACTGGACGGCTGGGGAACCGGCGCCGCGAACTTGAGAATGAACTGCCAGCTCCGCTGCGGCACCGTCATGCGGTAGTCCAGCCCCGCGGGCGTCTGGTCGATTGCCTGCAAGCCGTCCAGCGGAAACTGGTTGGGGTCGCGGACCATGATCAGCGACACCTTCGCGAGCGGAAGCGGACGGCCATCCACCGTCAGCACGACGCGTTCCGGGCGGAAGCGATAATCGGCAGTGGCCGGCTGGATTTCCAGCAGCAAGCGGGTGTCGTCCTTTTCGTTGTAGCGCGGCTTGTCGATCGGGTCGTACATCACCGGCACCACGAACAGGATCACCTGAAAGTCGTTCTGCTGGATCTGGTTGTGCAGGTCCAGGGTGAGCGCGACATCCGCCAATTGGACACGACCGCGTTCGTCCGCTTCCTGCCCATCGACGACGGCCCCGCTTTCCACTCCCGAGCGAAAGCCCGCGCAGCCGGCCAGGAGCAGGCAACTGACGAGAACACCAACCAGCAAAGGATGCCGCGCGAAAGATGGGCGGGTAGGAATGCCGAACATGACCACCTCCTGATGCACTGGCGCATTGCCAGCTGGCGATGGATATTCCGCCAACCTACCCGCCGCTTCAAGCGCCCGAAAAGCATCGGGCCCGCACGTGGCGGGCCCGATGTTCATCGTGAAGGCAGGACTCAGGCGGCGTCGCCGACCGGTTCCATCGCCTTGGCCGGAGCCAGGTTGAAGACCTTGTACAGCACCACCAGCAGCGCCAGGAAGGCCGGGCCCACGTAAAGCGCGACGCGGGTGTCGGGGAAGTAGGCCATCAGGCCGACCACCAGCACCAGGAAGGCCATGGCCAGGTAGGAGCTCAGCGGGAACAGCCACATGCGGTATTGCAGCTTGCCCTGCTCGGCCGGGGTGAGACTGCGGCGGAATTTCAGTTGCGCCAGCAGGATCATCGCCCAGGTCCAGATGGCGCCGAAGGTGGCGATGGAGGTTACCCAGACGAACACTTTCTCCGGCACCAGGTAGTTGGCCAGCACGCCCAGCAACAGGGCGACGCCGGACACCAGCAGCGCACGGCGCGGCACGCCGTTGGAGGTGACGGCAAAGGCGCGCGGCGCCTGGCCTTGCTGGGCCAGGCTGTAGAGCATGCGGCCGGTGCTGAAGATGCCGCCGTTGCAGGACGACAGCGCAGCGGTAATCACCACGAAGTTGATGATGCCGGCCGCAGTCTTGATGCCGAGGCTTTCGAAGGTCATCACGAAGGGGCTGCCCTGGGAGCCGATCTCGTTCCACGGATAAATGGAGAGGATCACGAACAGCGCGCCGACATAGAACAGCAGGATGCGCCAGAACACCGAGCCGATGGCCTGGGGAATGGTCTTCTGCGGGTTCTTCGCTTCGCCGGCGGTCAGGCCGATCATCTCAACGCCGAGGTAGGCGAACATCACCATCTGCAGCGACATCAGCACGCCCTGCACGCCATTGGGCATGAAGCCGCCGTGTTCCCAGAGGTTGGAGATGCCGGTGGCGATTCCGTCATTGCCGAAGCCGAAGACGATCATGCCGGTACCAGCCACCACCATCGCGACGATGGTGACGATCTTGATCAGGGCGAACCAGAACTCGAATTCACCGAAGGCACGCACGGCGATGAGGTTGACGCCGCCCATGCTGATCAGCGCCGCCAGGGCCCAGATCCAGCGCGGTACTTCGGGGAACCAGACGCCCATATAGATAGCGACGGCGGTGATTTCCGCCACGCAGGTCACCAGCCAGAGGAACCAGTAGTTCCAGCCGGTGAGGAAGCCCGCCAGCGGGCCGAGGTAATCCTGGGCGTAGCGGCTGAAGAAGCCGGCCACCGGGTTATGCACAGCCATCTCACCGAGGGCGCGCATGATCACCAGGATGGCGAGTCCGCCGATGATGTAGGAGAGCATGATGGCCGGGCCAGCCATCTGGATGGCCTTGGCCGAACCGAGGAACAGGCCGACGCCAATGCAGGCGCCCAGGGCCATCAGGCGGATGTGACGCTCACCGAGGTCTCGGTGCAGCGATTCATGTTGTGGCTGATGATCAGCAACCGACATGGGGGGTACCTCATCTTGTAGTTGTCGAGGAGTCAGCCGCGTAGCCGAAAAGCCGGGTCGTGGTAACGACCCTTGGCCGCCTGAAAGGCCCGTCCTTGTGGGGCGGAACAGTCCGGCGGGCGCACACGCGTCCGAGATCGGCGGCGAGTCTTGCACAAAGATGAAGCGACGTCATGCCTACTTTTGGTGCACATCCGTACCAGAGGAAGCGGAAAAAGCGGCGATGCATGCCATCGCCCCAAAAGACCGGAAAGGATCGACAGGATGTCCCGCGTGAGGGTCGGAAAACCCCAGAATCGCCCATGGGCTTTCGGCCGAACGGTCGCTGCCGCAGTTTGAGGATTTCTCCTCAGGGGCTTGCCTCGACCAGCAACGACAGCGGTTCGCCGGTATCCGGATGGGCCGGTTCGCGCAGGGCGTCGATGTAATAGCCGCTGTCACGCAGCAACTCGCACCAGGATTCCAGCGTGCGGAAGTACCAGGGCATGGGCTCGGGGAATTCGCCCTCGAAGGCGTCGAAGGTTTCGCGGCGCCAACCATTGCGATAGCCCTCCTCGCCGCGGGCCTGCCAGGGATGGACGGTCTGGATCAGCAATGCGCCCTCCTCCATCAGCAGCTCATGCAGGGCAATGAGCAATGGCTCCAACTGCTCCTCGAACAGCGAGAAGTTGCACACCACCACGTCGAAACTGCCCAACTGGCGGGGATCGTCCTGCAATTGCGCGTAATCCAGGCAACGGAATTCACCGCCGGCGGCCTGCGCCGCTTCCACCAGGGGCGCCGATGCATCGATGCCCAGCACCGAAAATCCGTGCCCGGTAAGCGCCCTGCTCAGCCAGCCTTCACCGCATCCGAGGTCCAGCACCCGCGCCGGCCGACGAGCCAACACGGCCTCGACGACGGCCCGGTCAGTGGCCAATTGCCTGCTTCTGATACGACTTTCCCTCACCGCACGGGTCCAAGCTAGAGCGTTGGCGCGCCAGCTGTGGTCGAGTTGCATCCGATTGTCGCCTGTCATTGCTTCACTCCTGTTTTGCCGCCACTCCGCCATGCAGCCAGCCGGCGACCTACTAAGATTGCAAGCAAGAGCGGCAACAGGCCAGGCCGGTGGACTATGGGCGCAATATGGCAATCCGACGCAGCAAGAAAAGAGGTACCCCAAGGCCCTCTCCATGGCTCGGGCGTCCCGCCGGAAAAGCCGCCGCGCCGCAAGCACCGCTTGCTGTTCTGGAGCATCTTCCTGGTGACCGCCGGCATCGTCGGCGTTGCCGCTACACACGAAATGCAGACCTCGCGCTTCCAGGCCCGAGAAATCAGCCGTTACGCCGCAACGCTCAGCTACAAGCTCGAGGATGGCCCCAGCAAGTCCATCCGTTACCCTGGTGACGGCCCGTTCGACCGCCGCCTTGGCTACGCCTCGCTGCCGCAGATGCTCGATCGCCTGGAAAAACGTGGCTATCAGGTCCAGCAACAGACGCGCTTCTCCCCGGCGCTGATCAGCTATGTCGAACACGGCTTGTTCCCGCCGTACCGCGAGAAGATCCAGGCCGGCATCAATATCTGTGATTGCCGCGGTCTGCCCTTCTATCAGTTCAGTTATCCACAGCAGCGTTACCCGGACTTCACCAGCATTCCGCCGCTGCTGGTCAGCAGTCTGCTGTTCATCGAGAACCGCAAGTTGCTGGACCGCGAAACGCCCCTGGCCAACCCGGCCGTGGACTGGCCGCGCTTTTCCAAGGCCGCGCTGACCCAGGTGGGCAAGGCCATCGACTACGAAGGCCAGTCAGCCGGCGGCAGCACCCTGGCCACCCAGCTGGAGAAATACCGCCACTCGCCCTTCGGCCGCACCGTTTCCGCTTCCGAGAAGATTCGCCAGATGGTCTCCGCCAGCGTGCGTGCCTACCAGCAAGGCCCGCAAACCCTGGCGGCGCGTGAACGCATCGTCACGGACTACCTGAACAGCGTGCCGCTCTCGGCTGCGCCGGGGCACGGCGAGGTGCACGGCATCGCCGACGGCCTGCGGGTTTGGTACGGAGCGGACTTCAACCGGGTCAACAAGACCCTGGCGGACGACAGCAGCGACCTGGCCGCACGCGGCCTGGCCATGCGCCAGGTGCTCTCGCTGTTCATCGCCCAACGTCGCCCTTCCTATTACCTGTCCAGCGCCCATGAAGAGCTGAACGCCCTCACCGACAGCCATATCCGCGTGTTGGCCAGCGCCGGTGTCATCAATACGCCGCTACGCGATGCTGCCCTCAGCGCCAAGCTGCGTTTCCGCAACTGGGTGGAAGAACCGGCCATCCAGGCGGTGGAAGCGAACAAGGGCATCAGCGTCGCCCGCAGTCGTCTCTCGGGCATGTTGAATATGCCGCTCTACGACCTCGACCGCCTCGACCTGACCGCCAGCAGTACCCTGCAGAGCGAGTTGCAGAACGCCGTCACCGAGTACCTGCGGCAGCTGGCCGATCCGGCCTTCGCCGAACAGGTGGGTCTGTATGGCGAACGCCTGCTGTCACCGGAAAAGACCCGCGAAGTGCGCTACAGCTTCACCCTCTTCGAACGCACGCCATCGGGTAACCGCGTGCGGGTGCAGACCGACAACACCGACCAGCCCTTCGACATCAACGAGGGCAGCAAGCTGGAACTGGGCTCCACTGCCAAGCTACGGGTGCTGGCCACCTACCTGGAGAACGTCGCCACCCTGCACCAGCGCTACGCCGGGCTACCCGTGGACGAGCTGCGCAAGGTACCGGTCGACCCGCTCGACTTCATCAGCCGCTGGGCCATCGACTACCTGATCCAGACCAAGGACCGCGACCTCAGCGCCATGCTCCAGGCGGCCCTGGATCGCACCTATTCCGCCAGCCCCTACGAAGCCTTTTTCACCGGCGGCGGGCTGCACGCCTTCAACAACTTCCGCAAAGAGGACAACGGCCGCCGGCCCTCCCTGCGCGATGCCCTGCGTGAATCCATCAACCTGCCGTTCGTGCGCCTGTTGCGCGATGTGGTGCGGCACGACATGTACCGCCCCGACGGCGGCAAGATGCAGCTCCTGACCGACGACAAGGACCCACGCCGCCAGGGCTATCTGGACCTGTTCGTCTCCCGCGAGAGCCAGACCTACCTGCGCCGCTTCTGGAACAAGTACCAGGGCAAGGATGCGGACCAGCGCCTGGCCACCTTCCTCGACGGCCTCAACCCCTGGGGCGCGCGGATGGCCGCCATCCACCGCTACCTGCAGCCGCAGGCCGACATGGCCACCTTCGCCACCTTCATGCGCGAGCGGGTGCCCAAGGCCAACCCGCCGCTGACCGACAAGCGCATCGAGGATCTCTACACGCGCTACGGACCGGGCGCCTTCAACCTCAACGACCAGGGCTACGTGGCCCGCGTCCACCCGCTGGAGCTCTGGTTGCTCGGGTATCTGCAGGCGCACCCGACGGCAACCTACCGCGACGCCGTGGAAGCCAGTGGCGGCGAGCGCCGCGAAGTCTATGGCTGGCTGTTCAAGTCCAAGCGCAAATACGCCCGCGACAAGCGCATCCGCATCATGCTGGAGGTGGAAGCCTTCCTCGACATCCACGAGCACTGGAAGTCCCTGGGTTACCCCTTCGACCACCTGGTGCCGTCGCTGGCCACTGCCCTGGGCAGCTCCGGCGACCGTCCGGCGGCGCTGGCGGAACTCATGGGCATCATCCTCAACGATGGTGTGCGCCAGTCCACCCTGCGCATCGACCAGCTCCACTTCGCCGCCGACACCCCGTACGAAACCCTGGTGGGGCACCAGACCAGCGAAGGCAAGCGAGTGATGACCTCGGAGGTGGCCGCCACCCTGCGCGACGCCCTTTCCAAGGTGGTCGAAGGCGGCACCGCGCGGCGACTGCAGGGCAGCTTCACCCTGCCCGACGGCCAGCCGCTGGTCATGGGCGGCAAGACCGGCACCGGCGACAACCGCATCCAGACGGTGACCCGCTGGGGTACGGTGAAGAGCTCCAAGGCGATGAACCGCACCGCCACCTTCGTCTTCTACCTGGGCCCGCGCCACTTCGGCACCCTCACTGCCTTCGTCGAAGGCAGCCAGGCCGACAAGTTCAGCTTCACCTCCGCCCTGCCCGTGCAGGTGCTCAAAGGCATGGCGCCGATCCTCCAGCCCTACCTCATCCCGGGCCAGAACACCCAGTGCCAGGACCTGGCGCCGGCGGTGCAGGTGAGCAGGCGGTAACGAGCATTGGTGCTCGCTCGGTAGGGTGCACCATGCGCACCGGCTCTCGTCCTGAAACCTGGAAACGTGCTGGTGCGCGCGGCGCACTCTACCTCAATCCCGACACCCCGATGACGATCAGGACCACCGACACCAGCTTGGTCGGCGTCAGCGCCTCGCCCAGCAGGAGGAAGCCCAGCAGCACCGTGCCCAGCGTGCCGATGGCGGTCCAGATGGGATAGGCGATGCTCACCGGCAGCACCCGCATGGACAGGGTCAGGAACCAGATCCCGGCCACCGCGGCCACCACCACCAGCAGGCTTGGCCAGGGCCGGGTAAAGCCTTCGGCGTACTTCATGCCCATGGCGAACAACACCTCGAAGAATGCCGCTACCAGCAGAAATATCCAGGCCATGGCCGCGTCCTCAGAAGGTCTCCGCGAGGTCCGCCAGGGTCCGCTCGGCACGCTGGTAGGACTGCGCAAAGGCGTCACCGCCGAACTCGTCGTTTTCCACCGCCACCACCGTCACGTCGGTGATGCCGATGTACCCCAGCACGGTGCGCAGGTAGACGTCGGCGTGGTTCATGTGGGCGTTGGCGCCGCCGGGGCCGTAGCCATGGTCGCCGCGGGTGGTGATGATCAGCGCCTTGCGCCCCAGCACCAGCGGGGTATAGGGATTGCCCTGCTTGTTCGGGTCGAAATCGAAAGTGCGGCGAATACGCACGATCTGGTCGACCCAGGCCTTGATCCCGCTGGGTACGCCGAAGTTGTACATGGGCGCGGAAATCACCAGGCGGTCGGCGGCGAACAGCTCATCCACCAGCAGGTCGCTCACGGCAAGGTCGGCCTTCATCACTTCGGTGCGCGCCTCGGGCTCCGGATGGAAAGCTGCAGCGATCCAGCCTTCGGTGACCGCCGGAATCGCCACCCGCCCCACTTCGCGACGCAGGACCTCGCGGTCCGCCTCGCGCGCCTGCCAGGCCTTGAGGAACGACTCCTGCAGGCGACGGGAATGGGAGCGCTCACCACGGGGGCTGCCTTGCACGGAAAGAATGGTGCTCATCTCAATCTCCTTGACGGTTGTGCTTCCAGAAGCACATGAATTGGCTGAAACTCAGGCGCTAAGCTAGTTACGCCAGCCATCCCGGACAAATGAACATTTGTTCACCTGGATGAATCTATTTCACCCGTGGAGCTTTCCATGTTTTCCAGCCTGCCCCTCACCGCCCTGCGTACCTTCGAGTCCGCCGCGCGCCTGTCCAGCTTCAAGGCCGCAGCCGAGGAACTGGCCGTGACGCCCACGGCGGTGTCCCACCAGATTCGTGGCCTGGAAAGCTGGCTGGGGGTGCCGCTGTTCCAGCGCCTGCCACGCAGCGTGCGCCTCACCGATTGCGGTCAGCGCCTGTTCGGCAGCCTCCACGGCGCCTTGCTGGAAGTCACCCAGACCCTCGACCAGCTGCGCCCGCAACGCAGCAGCGGCAATCTCACGCTTTCCACCACCCCAGCCTTCGCCGCCCTCTGGCTGATCCCCCGGCTTGGCCGCTTCTACGCCGAGCATCCGGAAATCAGCGTGCGCCTGGACACCAGCAATACCCTGATCGACCTGCACCAGGACGCCAGCGTCGACTTCGTCATCCGTTACGGCATGGGCAAATACCCCAATCTGCACAGCCTGTGCCTGCTGGACGAATGCTTCGGTGTCTATGGCTCACCTGCGCTGGTGGCCAGTCTGGGCGACCGCCTGCCGACCCTGATCACCATCCGCTGGCGCAACGCCCTCCTCTACGAACTGGGGTGGAAGGCCTGGTGCCAGGCGGCGGGCGAAGAACGCCTGCTGGAAATCGCGCCGCAGCGGGAGTACGACGAAGAACACTACGCCCTGCAAGCCGCCATCGCTGGTCAGGGACTGGTACTGGCCAGCTCCGTCCTGGTGTCGGAAAGCCTCGCCAGCGGCCTGCTGGTGCCCTACCGGCCGGAGGTCAGCGTGGCCGGCGCGGGCTACTCCACCCTCTGCGTGCCCGGCCGGGAACGCCACCCGCCGGTGAAGGCCTTCTTCGACTGGCTGAGTCGGGAGGTGGGGTGAGCTTGGCGAGTGACCTTGTAGGGGCGAATTCATTCGCCAAGCAGGCCGAAGGTCTGCCCTCCCCGTTAGGGACTGCTACGCAGTCCTTTGGCGAATGAATTCGCCCCTACAGAGAGAGCGCCATCACAACCGAACAAAATAACGAACATACACAAAGCACTGAAATGCCCGCGACACGCCGCAACATCCTGAAATTTGCCTTTCCCAGATCAGACCAGATAACATTGTGTTCATTATGTTGAACACATCGCTTCACCCCTTCCACTTCTCCCGTCTCGCTTCCCGCAAGCGCCACTGGACTGGCGACCTGTAGCCCCTCCCCTCTCCTCATGCCGTGGAAGCGCCGGGCACTGCCCCGTCACCCCATGGCCAGGACTTCCTGCAATCACGTCATTCGCCTCCGGGCGGAGGGCTCTGCATGCCCAAGGGAGGGCACCATGCGTTCCTGGTTCTATCTGTTAGCCGCGATCCTTTTCGAAGTCGTCGGCACCACCTCGATGAAATTCGCCGCCGAACACGCCCCCGTGCTCGGCCACCTGTTGATGTACGGTCTGATCGGCCTGTCGTATTTCTTCCTCTCGCTGGCGATCAAGCGTGTGCCGGTGGGTGTTGCCTACGCCCTCTGGGAAGGCATCGGCATCGTGCTGATCACCGGCATCAGCGTCACCTGGCTGGGTGAAAGCATCAGCCCCTACAAGATGCTGGGCCTGGCGGTGATGATCGCCGGCATCCTGCTGATCAAGTCCGGCACCCGCGCCGCACCCGAGGCCCGTGGCCAGGAGGTGCTGGCATGAACGGCGTGACCTGGATCCACTTCGCCTGGCTGGGCGCAGCCATCGCCCTGGAGGTGTTGGCCAACGTCCTGCTCAAGTATTCCGACGGCTTCCGCCGTCGGTTGCTGGGGGGCACTTCGCTGCTCTGCATCCTGACGGCGTTCACCGCCCTGGCGCAGGCGGTACGCGGCATCGACCTGTCGCTGGCCTACGCCATCTGGGGCGGCTTCGGCATCCTCGCCACCGTTGCCATCGGCTGGACACTGTTCGGCCAGCGACTGGCGGGACGTGGGTGGCTGGGGCTGGGATTGCTGCTGGTGGGGATGGGGTTGTTGAAGCTGGCGTGAAGCTCGGAAACGTTCGGATACAAGGGGGGACCTCTAGGCGATACGTGGCCCCGCTCGTTGGGTTTCGTTCCTCTACCCAACCTACGTTTTCCCCAGGCCGCCGCGACCGCAGGATGGTGCGGGCGGCGTTCAGCTAGAGCGAAGCGAAACCCATCGACCTCCCCCAAAAATCGCAGACAAAAAAATGGGCGACCAGTTGGCCGCCCGCCCAATCATTCCGGGAGAGGAATGTCAGAAACGCTTGTGTCCGCATCACGCAAGATTCAGACAGGACTCTTTTTACGCGCCCGACCTCCCCCGAACCATTCAACGATGGTCTAACTCTCCTCCTTCCCCAATCCGTGCAACTTCAGCTTGTTGGCGATGGTGGTATGGGAAACCCCGAGACGCTTGCCCAGCAGGCGGCTGCTCGGATGCTCGGCATAGAGCCGTTCCAGCACCGCCTTCTCGAAACGGCCGACGATGGCGTCCAACCCCCCATCCAGGGAGAAATCCCCCAGAGGCTGCGGTGCGCCGTAGTCGGGCAGACGGATATGTTCAGGACGAACGGTGCCGCCGTCGCACAAGGAAACCGCCTGGAACAACACGTTCTCCAGCTGTCGCACATTGCCCGGCCAGTGGTAGTGACCGAGCTTGTCCAGCACCTGCGGCGCCAGCTTCGGCAGGCTGCAGCCAATCTGCCGGCTGGCCGAATCGAGGAAGTGCTCCACCAGCGGTGGAAGTCCGTCGAGGCATTCGCGCAGCGGCGGGATATGCAGCGACAGCACGTTCAGGCGGTGATAGAGGTCCTGACGGAATTCGCCTCGGGCGCAGAGCTCGGAAAGGTCCACCTGGGTAGCGCAGATCACCCGCACGTCCAGGTACACCTCCTCGTCACTGCCCACGCGGCGGAAGCAACCGTCCTGCAGGAAGCGCAACAGCTTGGCTTGCAGACGCGGGCTCATTTCGCCAACGCCATCGAGGAACAACGTGCCGCCGGCGGTGAGTTCCAGCAGCCCCAGCTTGCCCTCCGGCCGGGCGCCTTCAAACGCACCCGGGCCGTAGCCGAACAGCTCGGTTTCGGCCATGGATTCCGGCAGGCCGGCGCAGTTCAGTGCCATGAACGGCGACTGCCCACGCGGGCTCGCCAGGTGGCAGGCGCGGGCCAGCAGTTCCTTGCCGGTGCCGGTCTCACCTTCGATCAGCAGCGGTGCATCCAGGGGCGCCATGCGGCGGGCCTCCCGCACCACGGCCGCCATCACCCTGGAGCTCTGGAAGATGCTGTCGAAGCCGCGCAGCTCGTGCTTTCGCACGTTGTAAATGCGCTCGCCCACGCGGTCGGCGCGGTGCAGCGTAAGCACGGCGCCGGCCAGGGCTTCGCTTTCGTCGTGTTCGGATTGCAGCGGCGCGATGTCGGCGAGGAAGGTGTCGTTCTTGATCTTGATCCGCAGGCCATTGATGCGCGCCTTGTTGGCGCGCACCAGTTCCGGCAGGTCGAAGTCCTCGACATAGCGCGCCAGGGGGATGCCCGGCACTTCATCCACCCGCACGCCAAGCAACTGGGCGGCGGCACGGTTGGCGGCGACGATGGAACCGCCCATGTCGATGGACAGCACCGGGAAATCCAGCGCACCGAGCAGCGCATTCAGCTCCAGGTGGCGACGCTCGCTGGGCATCAGGCCCACGCGCTTGACGCCAAACACACCCGGAATGGCTTCCAGCTTCGGCCGCAGGGACTGCAATTGCAGGTTGATCATGTTCGGGCAAAGCAGATAAATCGCGTTGCCCTGGTCTCCCCCCACTTCACCGCGATTGACGTTGATGCCGTAATCGACGAGCAGGTTGAGGATGTCGCGCAGGATTCCCACGCGGTTCTGGCAATGGACTTTGATACGCATCAGGCACCCCTGGGTCGGGTTTTTCCTTGGGTAGTCAGGGAAAAATTCCGTTCTCGACCCTATTTTTCCGTCAAGAATATGTGACATTTCAGCGCAGCGACAAGGCGATGTATGGCCGCCTCGCCGTTATCGTAAAGTTTTCCTTACGCTTTCAATGGCCTGTGAATGCCCGTGCAGCCCGCGCCCCTGCTGCGCTGCGGACCGGTCTGCGCTATCGATAGGGCAACACAACAACGAAGCCCCATTCCCAGGAGGCCGAATGAAAGCGACGCAGTACGTGGCCCGTGAACCCGACGCTAACGGTTTCATCCACTACCCCGAAACCGAGCATCAGGTGTGGAACACCCTGATCACCCGTCAGTTGAAGGTGATCGAAGGCCGCGCGTGCCAGGAATACTTCGACGGTATCGAGCAGCTCGGCCTGCCCCATGACCGCATTCCGCAACTGGGCGAAATCAACAAGGTGCTCCAGTCCACCACCGGCTGGAGTGTTGCCCGCGTCCCGGCACTGATCCCCTTCCAGACCTTCTTCGAACTGCTGGCCAGCCAGCAATTCCCGGTAGCCACCTTCATCCGCACCCCGGAGGAGCTGGACTATCTGCAGGAACCGGACATCTTCCACGAGATCTTTGGCCACTGCCCGCTGCTGACGAACCCCTGGTTCGCCGAGTTCACCCACACCTACGGCAAGCTCGGACTCAAGGCCACCAAGGAGGAGCGCGTCTACCTCGCCCGCCTGTACTGGATGACCATCGAATTCGGCTTGATGGAAACCTCGCAGGGTCGTCGCATCTACGGCGGCGGCATCCTCTCCTCGCCGAAGGAGACCGTCTACGCTCTGTCGGGCGAGCCCGAGCACCAGGCCTTCGACCCGCTGGAGTGCATGCGCACCCCGTATCGAATCGACATCCTGCAGCCGCTGTACTTCGTACTGCCGGACCTCAAGCGCCTGTTCGACCTGGCCCACGAAGACATCATGGCGCTGGTGCACAAAGCCATGGGCATGGGCCTGCACGCGCCGAAATTCCCGCCGAAGCCGAAGGCCGCCTGATTATTTTCGTAGGTTGGGCTGAGCTCGGCGAAGCCCAACAATCCGCGCGTTGGGCTTCGCTCCGCTCGCGGAACGCCGCCCGACCCAACCGACAAGAACAATGGAGAATCCTATGACCGCCCTGTCCCAAGCCCATTGCGAAGCCTGCCGCGCCGACGCCCCGCTGGTATCCGACGAAGAACTGGCCGTGCTGATCAAGCAGATCCCCGACTGGAACATCGAAGTGCGTGACGGCGTCATGCAGCTGGAGAAGGAGTTCCGCTTCAAGAACTTCCGCTACGCCCTGGCCTTCACCAACGCCGTGGGCGCGATCGCCGAGGAAGAAGGCCACCACCCGGGCCTGCTCACCGAGTGGGGCAAGGTCACCGTGACCTGGTGGAGCCACGAAGCCAAGGGCCTGCACCGCAACGACTTCATCATGTCCGCCCGCACCGACCAGGTAGCGGCGACCGCCGAGGGCCGTAAATGAGTCACTTCGCCAAGGTGGGTCGGGTGCCCGGCGATCCCATCCTCGGTTTGATGGACGCCTACCGCCTGGACCCCAACCCAGCCAAGCTCGACCTCGGCGTGGGCGTCTACAAGGACGCCCGCGGCCTGACGCCCATTCCCCATGCGGTGAAGCTGGCCGAGCAGCGCCTGGTGGACACCGAAACCACCAAGACCTACGTCGGCGGCCACGGTGACGCGGCCTTCGGCCGCCTGCTGCTGGACCTGGTACTGGGCACTGGCAACCGGCTGGAAGCCACCGGCCGCGCCGGCGCCACCCAGACTCCGGGTGGCACTGGCGCACTGCGCCTGGCGGCGGAATTCATCGCTCACAACCTGCCCGGTCGCGGCGTGTGGCTGAGCGACCCGACCTGGCCGATCCACGAAACCATCTTCGCCGGCGCCGGCATCAAGGTTTCTCACTATCCCTACGTGGATGCGACCAATCGCCTCGACGTCGACGCCATGCTCAAAGCCCTGGAACAGGTGCCCAAAGGCGACGTGGTATTGCTCCATGCCTGCTGCCACAACCCCACCGGCTTCGACCTGTCCCAGGACGACTGGCGCAAGGTGCTGGAAGTGGTCAAGGCACGCGAACTGCTGCCGCTGATCGACTTCGCCTACCAGGGTTTCGGCGATGGTCTGGAGCAGGACGCCTGGGCCGTACGCCTGTTCGCCGAAGCGCTGCCGGAACTGCTGGTCACCAGCTCCTGCTCGAAGAACTTCGGTCTCTACCGCGAACGCACCGGCGCCCTGATCGTCTGCGCCGCTGACGCGGAAAAACTGACCGACGTGCGCAGCCAACTGGCCTTCCTCGCCCGCAACCTGTGGTCCACCCCGCCGGCCCACGGCGCAGCAGTGGTCGCTACCATTCTCGGGGATGCCTCCCTCAAGGCCCAATGGGTCGAGGAACTGGAAGGCATGCGCAAGCGCGTCGCCGACCTGCGTCGTGGCCTGGTGGAAGCCCTGCACCCCTTCGGGCTTGCAGAACGCTTCGCCCACATCGGCGAGCAACGCGGCATGTTCTCCTACACCGGCCTCTCGCCGGAGCAGGTAGCCAGGCTGCGCGCCGAGTTCAGCGTGTACATGGTAAGCACCGGCCGCGCCAACGTGGCCGGTCTGGACTTCAGCCGGATCGACGATCTGGCCAAGGCAATCGCCAAGGTGTGCTGAGGGCCCCCGCTACCCTCTCCCTGAAGGGAGAGGGCAAGCCCTCGTTCAATAATCCACCTTCCCCCTGCCCGCCTTTATCTCTCCCCGCTTGGCCTTTCCTTCCAGCCGCCGTTTCTTCGACCCCAGCGTGGGCTTGGTCGGCCGTCGCGCCTTCTGCACCTTCGCCACGCTGCGGATGAGTTCGGCCAGGCGTTCCAGGGCGTCGGCCCGGTTCTGTTCCTGGGTGCGGTATTGCTGGGCCTTGATGATGATCACGCCGTCGCCGGTAATGCGGCTGTCGCGCAATTGCAGCAGGCGTTCCTTGTAGAAGTCCGGCAGGGATGAGGCGTGGATGTCGAAGCGCAGGTGCATTGCGCTGGAGACCTTGTTGACGTTCTGTCCGCCGGCGCCTTGGGCGCGGATGGCGGTCAGTTCGATTTCGTCGTCAGGCAGGTGGACGCTGTTAGAGATCAGCAGCATGGGCATGCAAACCGGGAGGCAAGGATGCAAAGCATACGTAGGCTGCGTTGCGGCTGCCATAAACGCTTATCTGCCTAGCTTTCACCGCCCCAATAAAAAAGCCCCGCCAGATGGCGGGGCTCAAATAAAGGAGCGGAAACCCGTGCTGTCTTAGAACACGTACTGAGCGCGAACAACCACGCCGTCGCCATCGTCGTCGCCGACGGCGTTGGTGGCGTTGTCCACCTTGGCTTTGACGTAGTAGCCGCTGATCTTGACGGCTTCGTTGGCGTACCAGTTCAGACCGAGGTTGTGCACCTTGGCTTCGACGTCATCGACATTGGCGAAGGCGCCGTTGTCGTCTTCAGCTTTGATGTTGTCGAAGCGGTAGAACACTTCCCAGGCGCCGATGCGGTTGTTCGACGGCTTGATCTTGTCGAACTTGCCCAGTTTGTAGTCACGGGCTTCACCGGTCAGGGTGTAGGCCAGCTGGACGTAATAGCCGTCGGCATCGATGTCTTCGCGGTTGGCAGCCTTGGCTTCGACTTCACGCTTCAGGTATTCGCTCTGGATGGAGAACGGACCGGTAGCGAAGGCGGCTTCCAGGCCCCAGGTGCTGTCGTTGTCGAACGCGCCAGCCGGGGTGTTGTTGGCACCGGCCAGAACCAGGCGGTTGCCGTTGGCGCCAGCGTCCTGACCACCGTCGGTGCTCACGCCGCGCATGCCCAGGCGGCTGCGGATACGGCCGTCAAAAGCGGTGTCGGACAGGTCGCGCTGGGCGTAGTTCACGCCGAAGTGCAGGACGTTGCCGGCTTCGTGCATCGGGGCGAATACGCCGCGAGCGTTGAACTGCTTGACGCTGTCGCCGTCCTTGTCCTGGTTGGTGGCGTCGTTGGCCATGATGCCAGCGGAGCCGTACAGGGAAGCGCCGTAGGTGCCGGCAACCTGAACGCCCATGCCGCCGTTGTGGGCGTTGACGTAGTCAGCCAGGTCGTAGGCAGCGGTACGCTCCTGGGCGGTTACCCACTTGGAGCTGGTGGCTTTTTCCAGACCGAAGTCGGGGTCGAAGCGGCCCATCTTGATGGCGATGGGGGCGAAGCCCAGGTAGGAAATGGAAGCTTCGTCGAAGTAGCCGTCGCCGTTGGCGTCGCTGCCGCTACCGCCACGGTTGTCACCGCCGGCGTTGTGGGAGAAGTCGTAGTTGACCTGATAGGCCCAGTCGGTGAAGGCGATACCACCGATTTCCAGGAAGGCGCGACGGAAGTAACCGGCGTCGGCGGTGTTGCCGTTTACGGTGTAGAAACCGTCGAAGCGGCTGTAGTCAGCCTGCAGGCGACCGCCGAGCTTGAAGCTGAAAGCCTTGTCGGTGGTGCCGACTTCCAGGCCGCCTTTGGTCTTGATGACGATATCGGCGCCGTCGGTGGTAACGGTACCGGCGAAAGCCTGGGCGGAAATGGCCAGAGCCATGGCGCTGGCGGCAAAACCGGCGAAGTGCTTACGGATCATCGAAGGGTTCCCCTATTGGTCTTTAGCGTTAGAAAACACTCGAGCGCTGGGCTCGTTGGTGCTGGTGGGGAATCTTGGCGGCGGGTTATTTCAGCTCAGTTGCTTCTATATAAATATTTTGTGACAACGGAACTTTTTTACTCCGATTTTTCATAAGCAATGAACCACTCTGGAACGCGGCTTTCAGCCAATTTCCAGGGCTTTTTCGAGCAAAAATGAAATGAAGGCTTCGACTTGCGAATTTGACGATTCGCGTCTACCGATAGGTCGGAGGATCGTTGCGCTAGAGGGATTCGCGGCGCTTCTGCGCCAGGCGCGCGGCCAGGTCGTCAACTTCGGCGCCCTGGCTATCCGGCATGATACGGACGACGGCCTGGGTCAGCTTCATCTGCTTGATGAAACGCCTGCAGTTGCGGCAGAGCATGAGGTGGCGGCGCATGGCCATGCGCTCGCGAAAGCTCAGTTCGCCGTCGAGGAGATCGCTGGAGCGGGCAACCAGTTCCTTGCACGTCAGCATTGGCCTGTCTCCTCGAAATGTTCCAGCGTGGCGAACAGCTTCAGGCGGCCGCGATGCAGCAGTACCCGGACATTGGAGAGCGAGATCTCCAACAAATTACAGATTTCCTCCAACTCCAGCCCCTGGCGCTCCCGCAGCAGCAACACACCGCGCTGCATCTCCGAAAGACTCAGCAGGGTCTTTTCCAGGCATTCGCGCAGTTCATCTTCGGTGAGCAGGGCTTCCGGCGAGTCCTCGTGCCAGGCCGGCACTCTCGCGGCCCAGTGGCCGTCTTCGGCGAAGCGGGCGTCATCCACCGAGCCGTGGGGAGCGGGAAGATCGTCCAGCAGCACCTCGCGACGGTTCTGCTTGAGTCGGCTTCGGGCGGCATTGGCGACGATGGTGAGGAGCCAGGTCTTGAGGCTGGAACGCTGCTGGAAGCCGTCCAGGTTGCGCACCACGGCCAGCCAGGCGTCCTGCACCACTTCATCTGCGTAACGCTGGCCGACGATGGCGTAGGCGACCGCGCGCATGGCGCTCTGGTAGGCACCGATGAGCTCGCGGAAAGCCCCCTGTTCCCCGGCCAGCAGCCGGGGTAGCAGGTCAGCGTCGGCCGGGTGGCTCATCAGCGCTTGCGCAGAATCACGCTGCCGATGGAGTAGCCGGCACCGAAGGAGCTGAGCACGCCCAGCGAGCCGCTGGGCAGGTCGTCCTGGTGTTTGTGGAAGGCGATCACGGAACCGGCGGAGCTGGTGTTGGCGTAGGTGTCGAGGATCACCGGCGCCTCGTCGGCTTCGGCGTCACGACCCAGCAGTTTGCGGGCGATCAGCAGGTTCATGTTGAGGTTCGCCTGGTGCAGCCAGAAGCGCTTCACGTCGGCGACGTTGAGTTTGTTCTCTTCCAGGTGGGTGGCGATCAGCTCGGCGACCATCGGGCAGACGTCCTTGAACACCTTGCGGCCTTCCTGGACGAACAGCTTGTCGCGAGCGCCCACGCCCTCTTCCGCCGCGCGGTTGAGGAAGCCGAAGTTGTTGCGGATGTTGTTGGAGAACTGGGTCAGCAGCTTGGTGCCGACCACGTCGAACTGGTGCTTGGAGGTCGCCTGGTCGGCGCGCTCGATGACCACGGCGGTGGCGGCGTCGCCGAAGATGAAGTGGCTGTCGCGATCGCGGAAGTTCAGGTGGCCGGTGCAGATTTCCGGGTTGACCATCAGGACGGCGCGGGCCTGGCCGGTCTGCACTGCGTTGGTGGCGGCCTGGATGCCGAAGGTGGCCGAGGAGCAGGCGACGTTCATGTCGTAGCCGAAGCCGTTGATCCCCAGGGCCGCCTGGACTTCGATGGCCACCGCCGGATAGGCGCGTTGCAGGTTGGAGCAGGCGACGATCACGCCGTCGATGTCGGCCGGGGTCTTGCCGGCGCGTTCCAGGGCCTGCTTGGCCGCGCCCACGGCCATCTCGCAGAGGATGCCCCACTCGTCGTTGGAGCGCTCGGGGATGCGCGGGGTCATGCGTTTGGGATCGAGGATGCCATCCTTGTCCACCACGAAGCGGCTCTTGATGCCGGATGCCTTCTCGATGAAGGCCACGCTGGATTCGGCCAGCGCTTCGATTTCGCCACGCTCGATGGCGCCGGCATTTTCCGCGTTGAAGGCCTGTACATAGGCATTGAAGGACGCCACCAGCTCCTCGTTGGAGATGCTGTTGGTCGGGGTATACAGGCCGGTGCCACTGATCACGACGTTGTGCACGGTCGATCCTCTCGATTCTGGGCCGCTCGCACGAACGGCCGATTCAGGCAGTCAGCCGCCAGCCGAAGGGGCCAGCAGCGGAAAATGGTCATCCCGCCAGGCGGGATGGAACTGCAAACAGGGGTGGAGGCCATTGCGCGAACATCCTTCGTCGCGCCCCGCTGACGCCTTTCGCGCCGTCGGCGAAATCGCCGGAATCCTCTTCGCGGATGCTCCACTTTCTATACAGATGCGAAGGGTAACGCCAGAAACGACGGCTGGCGACGGGGACTTTCGCCAAAATATGGGGGAAGTGACGCGAACGGATAGTCAGTTTGCGACCTTCAGGTGACAAAGCGTAGTAAGCCTTCTCGAAGACGGGACAAGCGGTAATCGGGAGGCCGTGGCCAGGAGAGGGACGACCTGCGAGGTGTGAAACGCGGGTCTGGGGTTTTCCGGTGCGGCGCCGGGCGTTAAGGTGCACGGCCCCACTTCGGCAAATGGAGAGCCTTCGATGAGCCTGCATGGCACCTATGATCCGCAGAACGTCTTCGCCCAGATCATTCGCGGCGAGGCCCCCTGCTACAAACTCTACGAAGACGATGACGTACTCGCCTTCCTCGACATCTTCCCGCAGTCCTTCGGCCACACCCTGGTCATCCCCAAACGCTCCGCCGCGCGCAACATCCTGGACATCGAGGCCGACGCCCTGGCCAAGGTGATGGCCGTGGTGCAGCGCCTGACTCACGTGCTGGTGAAAGAGCTGGAGCCGGCCGGCGTCCAGGTGGCGCAATTCAACGGCGCCCCTGCGGGCCAGACCGTCTTCCACATCCATATGCACATCGTGCCGCGCTTCGAGGGAGAGTCGCTGGGCATCCATGCCAGCAAGAAGGCAGACCCGAACGAGCTGCAAGCCCTGCAAGCCCGCCTGTTGAAGCATCTCTGAAGCACCTTGGTGGAAATCCCATGGGGGACTTCCACCCTGCCCGGGCGCCAGCCGGACCGTCTTCCAGCGCTGTCGCCCTACTCCCCTGCCTTGTCCAGCACCCGCCGGCTGCGCTCGAACCACGCCAGCAGGTAGTCCGCCAGCACCTGGGTGCGCCGGGGCAAGCCGCCCTGCCAGGGGTGGACGAGGAACACCGGCGTCTGTCGGGTCTGGTAGTCGCGCAGTAGCCACACCAGACGGCCATCGGCCAATTCGTCGTAGATCATGTAGGACGGCAGCCGCGCGATGCCGGCGCCAGACATGGCTGCCTTTTTCAGCAGGCTGTAGTGATTGCTCGCCAGCGCGCCCGCCACCTTGACCCGTTCCAACTGGTGCTGGCGGTGGTAGAGCCATTCTTCGAAACCGCTGTAGTGAGTGTTCAGCAGGCACTGGTGCCGGGCGAGGTCCGCCGGCTGCAGCGGTTCGCCATGGTCGGTGAGGTAGGCCGGCGTGGCGCAGGTGATTTCCTGTAGCGAGAAGAGCGGCCGGGCCACCAGGCGATCGTCAATGTCCATGCCAGAGCGGATGGCCAGGTCGAAGCCCTCGGCTACCAGGTCGCGGTAGCCATTGTGCAGGTCCAACTCGATGCGGATCTGCTGGTACTGCCGGGTGAAGTCCAGCAGCAGCGCATCGAAAAAGGTTTCGCCCAGCGACACGGGGACCGTCAGGCGCACGCAGCCCGCCAGATCTTCCTGCAGCCGCCGAACCGACTGCCTGGCCCGCTCGGCCTGGGCGGCCAGTGCCTGGGCCTCCGGCAGTAGCGCGGCGCCGGCGGCGGTCAGGTCCAGGCGGCGGGTGGTGCGGTGCAGCAGCGCGGCTCCCAGGCCCTGTTCCAGCAGGCGGATGCGCTTGGACAATTGCCCCTTGCTGCATCCCAGACGCTCGGCCGCGGAGGTAAAGCTGCCGGCTTCCATCAGCACCGCGAAGGCTGCCAGATCGTCCATTTCGCTCATGGGAACCACCGCCCTATTGTTTCCATATGAAAACCAAAGTTTTCCAATTAGCCGGATTATCGACCACAGAGCGCACTCTACACTGAACCCGTCTTCCCTTCCCCACACAGGAGCCGGTCCCATGAAAATCATCCTCGTCGGTGCCAGCGGCACCATCGGCAAAGCCATCGAACAGGAACTCAAGGAGCGTCACGAGATCATTCGCGTCGGCTTCAGCAGCGGCGACGTGCAGGCGGACATCACCGACCCGGCGTCGATCCGCGCGCTGTTCGAAAAGGCCGGCCCCTTCGATGCGCTGATCAGCGCGGCCGGCAAGGTGCACTTCGGTGCCCTGGCGGAAATGGGTGAAGCGGAATTCGCCGTCGGCCTGAAAGACAAGCTGATGGGCCAGGTAAACCTGGTGCTGATCGGCCGCGAATTCGCCAACGACGGCGCCTCCTTCACCCTCACTTCCGGGGTGCTGAGCCACGACCCGATCCGCTTCGGCGCCTCCGCCAGCATGGTCAACGGCGCCATCGACTCCTTCGTGCGCAGCGCAGCGCTCGAACTGCCGCGCGGCATGCGCATCAACAGCGTCAGCCCGACGGTGGTCGAGGAAGCACTGCCGGCCTACGGCCCCTACTTCCGCGGCTACAAGGCGGTGCCAGCGGCCGAGGCGGCGCTGGCCTATGCAAAGAGTGCCGAAGGTGCGCAGACCGGGCAGGTCTACCGGGTCTGGTAAGGCGCGCTACAGCTCGCCGGCGTAACACACCGGCGAGCTGGGAGGGCCGCAGCGTTCCAGTTCTTCTTCGAGGAACTCAGCCAGGACCACCGCGTTGTTGTGCACTTCGTCCTTCGCGGCGTAGAGCAGCGTCAGGTTGCCCTTGCGGGCCATCTCCAGCAGCCCCTGCCAATGCTCGGGATGCGCCGTCAGTTCGGCGCGGTAGAGCAGGCGGAATTCATCGAACAGCGCCGGATCGTGGCAGAACTGCTTGCGCAGGGTGTCCGACGGCGCCACTACCTTCAGCCAGTCCGCCAGGCCCAGTGACTCCTTGCTACAACCACGCGGCCACAAGCGATCCACCAGCACCCGCTGGCCATCGGTGGACTGCGCCGCTTCATACACTCGCTTGTACTGGATCATCTGCCCTCTCCACCCTTGAGCCTGGCGCCTCGCACCGGTAACGTGGCCGCTCCCTGAAGGAGACCCATGATGCGCTTCGCCCGCCCCCTGCTGTTCAGCCTCTTGCCGCTCTTCGGCGCCTGCCAGATGTTCGCCGAAAAGGCCCCTGCGCCCGCCACCAACCTGGTGCGCCTGCAAGGTGAGCTGAGCGTAGACGCAGGCCAGGTGATGTTCAGCCCCTGTGGCGAGAAACGCCGTTTCACCCTGGCGGACACCGGCGCCACCGGCCTGTTGCCGGAGGCGGCCAACCTCTCGGCAGATGGTCCCGGCACGCTGTTCGCCGACATCCGCGCCAGCATGGGACCGACCAGCGTCAAAGGCGCCGATGGCCAGCTGGACCTGCAGACCCTCTATCGCCTGCAACGCGAAGGCCACGGCTGCCAGGACATCAACTTCAAGCGCCTGCTGCTGCGCGCCAGCGGCAATGAGCCGGACTGGAACGTCAGCGTCAGCGAAAAGGGCCTGAAACTCGACCGTCCCGGCCAGCCCTCCCTTGCCCTGCCTTATATGGAAGAGCAACTGCCGGACGGGCGCTTCAACCTGTCCAGCGAAGCCAACGGCCAGCGCCTGGAACTGTGGGTAGCTCCGCAGCGCTGCGTGGACGGCATGAGCGGCACCGTCCAGCACCTTACCGCCGAGCTGCGCATGGACGGCAAGGTGCAGCGTGGCTGCGCTTCATTCGGCGGCGCCCGCAACGACTGATACGAACACGCATCCCGGGGCTCCCTTTCCGTCCTTCGCCACTAAGCTGAGTGAAGGACCAACGGAAGGAGAACACCATGCTGCGTATCGCCCTGAACGGATACGGGCGCATCGGTCGCGCCCTGGTACGTGCGTTGTTCGAGCGGGGACTCGATCAGCGCCTGCGCATCGAAGCCATCAATGACCTCGGCGACTTCGAATCCCTGGCGCACCTGACCCGCTTCGACTCCACCTTCGGCCGCTTTCCCGGCCACGTCGCATTGCATGACGACCACTTGCAGGTAAACAAACAGACCATCCGCCTGCTGCGCGAGCGCGATCCGGTGAACCTGCCCTGGGCCCAACTGGGCGTGGACCTGGTGCTGGAGTGCTCGGGCAAGATGAAGAAGCGCGCCCAGGTGGAACAGCACCTGACTGCGGGTGCGCCCCGGGTACTGCTGTCGCACCCGCTGGACTCCGCCGACCTGACGGTGGTGTACGGGGTCAATCATGAGCAGCTGGGCAACCAGCAGATCGTGTCCAACGCATCCTGCACCACCAACTGCCTGGCGCCTCTGGCCATGCTGCTGCATCGCTCGGTCGGCATCCGCAGCGGCCTGGTGACCACGGTGCACGCCTACACCAACGACCAGAACCTGCTCGACAAGAGCCACAGCGACCTCTATCGCGCACGCGCCGCAGCCGTCTCGATGATTCCCACCAGCACGGGCGCGGCCAAGGCCATCGGCCTGGTGCTACCGGAACTGGCCGGCCGCCTGGATGGCCTTGCGGTGCGGGTGCCGACGCCGAACGTGTCGCTGCTGGACCTATCCTTCATCGCCGAGCGGCCGGCCAGCCGTGATGCGCTCAACGCCGCCCTCGAAGCCGGCGCCCGCGACCTGCCGCCAGGGGTGATGGAGTGCAATGCATTGCCGCTGGTATCCAGCGACTTCAACGGCCACCCGGTCTCCTGCGTCGTCGACCTCAACCACACCCGCGTGCAGGGCGAACTGGTGAAGGTGCTGGCCTGGTACGACAACGAATGGGCGTTTGCCAACCGGATGCTGGATGTGGTAGTGGCCTGGACGGCGCCTTAGTCAGCCAGTCAGTGAGAGAGGGTGGTCCGACGCGAACCATTCGGCCGGCGGGCCGGAATGTCTTCGGACGTGGCACAGCAAATGGCAGCGGGGCCGGTCATGGCGATCAATCCAGTACGCCGGCCGGCACCGGGGCGGGGCTTTTCCATTGGCTCAGCGCCACCCCGACGAAAACCAGGCCGGCGGCGAGCAATTGCACGCCGGTCAGACGCTCGCCGAGCAATCCCCAGGCGAAGATCAGGGTGAACACCGGTATCAGATTGATGAAACCGGTTGCCTGGCTCGCCGGGAGCCGCGACACGCCGAAGTTGTAGAGACCGTAAGCCCCTACCGTGACGACGGTGCCAAGGTAGATCATCGCGCCTATGCCCAGCGCACTGACCGACTCCGGCAAAGGCGATGTGATCGCGGCGAGTGGCAGGAAGAAGACGCTACCGATGAAGGCCTGCATGGCGGTCAGGAAGAAGGCCGAGTAGCGCGACGACAGATGCTTGAGCAGCAGCGTGTAGCCGGTGGCGCAGAGCATGGCGAGGAACTCGTAGGAGTTACCCAGCAGCGGCTGCGGTGCGTGGCCATCGGACTCGCTGGCCAGGCTCAGCCACACCGCTCCGACCACCGCGAGGAGGAAGCCGGCCATCGTGCCGCGGGTGATCCTTTCGTGCAGCAACGCATAGGCGCCCACCGCCACCAGCAGCGGCAGCAGCGCGGTGATCATTCCGGCCTGGGAGGCGCTGGTGTGTTGCAGCGCCAGGGCTTCGAAGATGAAGTAGAGGCAGGGCTCGCAGGCAGCGAGGCCGAGCAGGTATTTCCAGTCGCCGGGGCGGTAATCGAGTGTGCCGCGCCAGCGCCAGGCGGCCAGGAAGATCAGGCTGCCCAGGGCCATACGAGCAAAGATCACCCAGTGCGGGGCGACCTCCTGAAAGGCCAGTTTGAGGGCGATGAAGGAGCTGCCCCACAGCGCCATCGCCAGCACCAGGCAGGCAACCGCCACCAGTCGTCCTTGCTGCGCCATGGGTCACCTCCGGGGGAAATCGCCAGTCTAGGCGGCCATCCACGGGGCCAGACAGGCACAGCAAGGGGGAAAAACTGTAGCGTTCACTGGTTCCAGGGTTTGCCGCGGGTTCTCTGGTCCAGGGGCAATTGCTGCAGCACCGCGGCCTTGGCCAGCATGTAGGCACTGACCGGGGCGCTGATGAACAGGAACAGGCTGATCAGCAGTTCGTGCAGGCTGAGGCCGTCGGCATCGGCGGAAAAGAACACCAGCGAGGCGATCACCACGCCGCCCACGCCAAGGGTGGTGGCCTTGGTTGGGCCGTGCAGGCGCATGAAGAAATCCGGCAAGCGGTACAGGCCGATGGCGCCGATCAGCACGAAGGCGCTGCCAAGGATCAGCAGCGCCGAAACGAGGACTTCCGCCCAAGGGGTCAGGGAAACGCCGGTCATTCGATGATGTCTCCACGCAGCATGTACTTGGCCACCGCCACGGTGCTGACGAAGCCCAGCACGGCGATCAGCAGCGCCACTTCGAAGAACAGGTCGCTGCCCTTCCAGATGCCGTAGAGCATCAGCATGGCGATGGCGTTGATATAGAGGGTGTCCAGCGCCAGCACGCGGTCCGGCAGGCAAGGCCCCTTGACCAGGCGGGCCAGGGCCAGCAACAGCGCCAGGCCGAGCATGGCCAGGCAGAGGGGAATCACGTAGGCGAGCACGGGAATATCTCCTTGAGCGGCGCCTCGTAGCGCGACTTGATCTCGGCCACCATGGCGGCCTTGTCCGGCACGTCCAGGCCATGCACCAGCAGGGTCCGGCGGTCGGCACTGAGGTCGGCGGCCAGGGACCCGGGCGTCAGGGACACAACGCTGACCAACACGCTGATGGCCAGTTCGTTATCCAGGTCGATGGGCACCTCGACGAAGGCCGGACGCAGTGCCTCGACGCGTCCCAAGGTCAACCGCGCCACCTGGAAGTTGGCCACCAGCACATCCCACACGACCATCAGCAGGAAACGCATCAGCTTGAGCGGATGCCAGCGCTTGGGCCGCTCGATCAGCAGGGGCTTGAAGCAGAACGGAATCACCCAGCCGAGGAAGGCACCCAGCAGCCATTGGCCGAAGGCGAAGGAGTCCACCAGCAGCAGCCACACGAACAGCAGCAGCAGGCTTTCGGCGGGATGGGGGAAGAGCTTTCGCATCATGCGCCGGCCCCCTCGACAATCGCGCGATACAGGTTCTGGTCATGCAATTGCGCGGCGCTGGCCTGGGCGTAGTCCAGCAGCGGCTGGGCGAAAACCACGAGCACCAGGCTGCCGGCCAACAGCATCAAGGTGGCGAACAGGCGGCCACCATCCAGTTCGGCGCTGCCGAGCACCTGGTGGCCGGTGCGCCAGAACAGGGTGCTGCCGGCACGGCTCAGGGCCACCAGGCTGACGAAACCGCCGATCAGCAACACGCTCCACAGCGGGAACGCCCCGGCACCGGGCGGAACCGCCTGGAGCAGCAACAGCTTGGCGAAAAAGCCCGACAGCGGTGGCAGGCCGGCAACGGCAATGGCACCGAAGAAGAAGGCCGCGCCGAGGACACCCGGATTCTGCAAAGCCGGTCCCTGCACCAGATGGCCGCCCTTGTCGCCACGCTGCCGGCTGACCAGATCGGCGAGCAGGAACAGCGCGCCGGCTACCCAGGTGCTGTGCAGCAGGTAGAAGAGTGCCGCGCCCTGCGCCTCGGGAGTCCCCAGGGCGATGGCCGCCAGCAGGGTGCCGGCGGAAACCACCACCAGATAAGCCAGCAATCCCTGCAGGGTGCTGGCCGCCAGGGCGCCCAGCGCGCCGAGGATCACGGTGGCCAGGGCCAGCGGCCAGAGCCAGGGCTGTGCCAGGTTGGCCAGCTCCCCGGCCTCCGGACCGAAGACCAGGCTGTAGACCCGCAGGATGGAGTAGATGCCCACCTTGGTCATGATCGCGAACAGCGCGGCAACCGGCGCACTGGCGGCGGCATAGGCGCGCGGCAGCCAGAAGTACAACGGCAGCAGCGCCGCCTTGAGGGCGAATACCAGCAGCAGCACCAGCCCAGCGGCAGCCAGCACCGGAGCATTCTCCGGCCCGGCGGCGGCTACCTGACGTGCCATGTCCGCCATGTTCAGGGTGCCGGTGATTCCGTAGAGCGTACCCACCCCAATCAGGAACAGCGCCGACCCCGCGAGGTTGAGAATCACGTAGTGCATGCCCGCCTTCACCCGCTCGCCGCCACCACCGTGCATCAGCAGGGAATAGGAGGCGATCAGCAGGATCTCGAAAAACACGAAGAGGTTGAACAGGTCCCCGGTCAGGAAGGCGCCGTTGATACCCAACAACTGGAACTGGAACAGCGCGTGGAAGCGCAGGCCGATGCGGTCGTCGCCGCGAATCGAGTAGAGCACCGCGGCGCAGGCCAGTACGGCGGTCGCCAACAGCATCAGCCCGGCCAGGCGATCCAGCATCAGCACGATGCCGAATGGCGGTTGCCAGCCGCCCAGGGCATAGACGCGCAGCTGGCCATCGCCGGCCTGCTGCATCAACAGCAGCGCCACGGGCACCAGCGCCAGGGTGGCGAGAACCGAGAGGCTGCGCTTCAGCCGCTCGTTGGATGGCAGCACCAGCAGTAGCGCGCCGGTGAACAGGGGAATCAGGATCGGCAGGATCATCAGGTGGATCATGGCGCCGACTCCTCGTCGGTATGGCCGTCGACATGATCGCTGTTCAGGTCGCCGACACCGCGCAGGGCCAGCACCACCACGAAGGCGGTCATGGCAAAGCCGATGACGATGGCGGTCAGCACCAGGGCCTGGGGCACCGGGTCGGCATATTGCACATCACGCCCGAGCACGGCGGCTTCGCCGGTCAGGCGACCCATGGCGAAAAGGAACAGGTTCACGGCGTAGGACAGCAGGGTCAGGCCCAGCACCACAGGGAAGGTCCGCCCACGCAGCAGCAGGTAGACACCGCTGGCGGTGAGCAGGCCGAGGGTCACGGCGAACAGCGCCTCCATCAGTGAATCTCCTTGCTCGCGGCCGGGGCCAGGCTCAGTCGTCCCAGGTTGACCAGGATCAGCAGCGTCGAGCCGACCACGGTCAGGTAGACGCCGAGGTCGAACAGCATGGCGGTGGCCAGTTCGAATTCGCCCACCAGCGGCCACTCCACATGGCCGAAGGCAGAGGTGAGGAAATTGTGGCCGAAGGCCAGGCTGCCAAGGCCGGTAAGGCCCGCGATGACCACCCCGGCACCGGCGAGGCGCTGGTAGTTCAGCGCCAGGCGCTGCTCCACCCAAGCGATGCCGCTGGCGATGTACTGCAGCACCAGTGCCACGGAGGTGATGAGGCCGGCGATGAACCCACCACCGGGCAGGTTGTGCCCGCGCAAGAAGATGAACACCGAGATCAGCAGCGCCAGCGGCAGCATCAGGCGCGACAGGGTTTCAAGAATCAGCGGGTGCTTGGCATGAGCCCAGTTGTGGCCCTGGGGATCGCAGGTAGGATTGGCCAGGCGCAGGCCGGAAAGCATGGCGTAGATGCCTACGGCGGCGATGGCCAGGACGGTGATCTCGCCCAGGGTATCGAAGCCACGGAAGTCCACCAGGATCACGTTGACCACGTTGGTGCCACCTCCACCGGAAATGGCGTTTGCGAGGAAGAAATCGGTAATGCCTTCGTAGGGACGGGTCAGCACGGCGTAGGCCAGCAGTGCCACCATCACACCCACGGCGCTGGCCAGGATGAAGTCGCGAAGGCCGCGCAGGCTGGAGCTCTCGCTCGGCGTGCGGTAAGGCAGGTAGTAGAGCGCCAGCATCAGCAGCACCAGGGTCACCACCTCCACCACCAACTGGGTCAGGGCCAGGTCCGGCGCGGAGAAGCGCGCGAAGGCCAGGGCCACCAGCAGGCCGCCGACACCGAGGATCATCAGGGAAATCAGCCGCTGGCGATGGAAGATCGCCGTCAGCACGCCGGAAAGCGCCAGCACCAGCATGCCCAGGGTGGTGATGCCGTCCAGCGGAGTCAGCGGACGCGAGCCGGCGATCTGCGGCAGCGGCGCCAGGGACAGCGCCACGAACAGCATGGCGCTGCCCAGCAGCAGGGCCAGATAGCGTTGCAGGGAGCCATTCTCCAGACGCCCGGTGATCCAGCGGGCAGCCATCACGGCACGCTGTACTTGCTGCTCGAACACCTCCTTGGCATCGGTGTCGGGCAGGCCGGCGTACCAACTGAACAACGGCTTGCGCAACACATAGAGCAGCAGCCCCCCGACCAGGGCCACCAGGCTCATGGCCAGCGGCGTGTTGAAACCGTGCCAGATAGCCAGGCTGTATTCCGGCAACACGCCACCCAGGCTGGCAGCGGCAGCAGTCGCGAGCAGAGGCGCCACGGTGAAGGCGGGGAACATGCCCACCAGCAGACAGAGGAACACCAGGATTTCCACCGGCACCTTCATGTAGCGCGGCGGCTCGTGGGGCGGGAACTTGGGCAGGACGGCCGGTTCGCCATTGAAGAACACGTCATGGACGAAGCGCAGGGAATAGGCCACCGAGAACATCCCGGCCAGTGTCGCCGCCGCCGGCACCACCCAGCTGAAGCTGCCGAGGAGGTCCTGCTGCAGGGTCTCGCCGAAGAACATTTCCTTGCTCAGGAACCCGTTCAGCAATGGCACCCCGGCCATGGCCAGGGACGCCACCATGGCCAGCACCGCCGTATGCGGCATGTACTTCCACATCCCGTTGATCAGGCGCATGTCGCGGCTGCCGGTCTCGTGGTCGATGATCCCGGCGGCCATGAAGAGCGAGGCCTTGAAGGTGGCGTGGTTAATGATGTGGAACACCGCAGCCACGTTGGACAACTGCGAATCCAGTCCGAACAGCAGGGTGATCAGGCCCAGGTGGCTGATGGTCGAGTAGGCCAACAGGCCCTTGAGGTCGTGCTGGAACAGCGCCATGCCGGCGCCGATCAGCAGGGTCGCCAGACCGCTCAGGCTGACCAGGTAGAACCACAGGTCAGAGCCGGACAGGGCCGGATAAAGACGTGCCAGCAGAAACACACCGGCCTTCACCATGGTGGCCGAGTGCAAGTAGGCAGACACCGGGGTCGGCGCCGCCATGGCATGGGGCAGCCAGAAGTGGAAAGGGAATTGCGCGGACTTGGTGAACACGCCCAGCAGCACCAGCACCAGTGCTACCGGATAGAGACTATGCGCGCGGATCTGTTCACCCGCGGCGAGTACCTGGGTCAGCTCGAAGCTGCCGGTGATGTGCCCGACCAGCAGCACGCCGGCGAACAGGGCAAGACCGCCGCCGCCGGTGACCGTGAGGGCCATGCGCGCACCCTTGCGTGCGTCGGAGCGATAGCCCCAGAAGCCGATCAACAGGAACGAAGACAGACTGGTCAGTTCCCAGAACACCAGCATCAGCAGCAGGTTCTCCGACAGCACAACGCCGAGCATCGCCCCCATGAACAGCAACAGGAACGCGAAGAAGCGCCCCATGGGCTCTTCGTCCGACAGGTAATAGCGGGCGTAGAGAATGACCAGCAGGCCGATGCCGAGAATCAGCAGCGCGAACAGGTAGCCCAGGCCATCGAGGCGCAGGCTGAAACTCAGGCCGAAGCCCGGCAACCAGGGCTGGATGTATGTCAGGGTATGACCGGCGAAGACGCTATCGGTCTGGGCCAGCAGGAGGATGAGGCCAGTGAGTGGCACCAGCGCGGCGGCACCCGCGCAAACGGAACGGCCATGGCGCTCGGCCAGCGGCGGAAGAAGCGCCCCGAGAAAGGGCAGCGCAACAATGAGCGCCAGGATCATCCATATCTCCCCTAGGTCAGCGCCATTTCCTTCCCAGTGTCGGAAACGGCAAGCGAAAAACCCGACGATTATCCATTACTATCGATTCACATCGATAGATTGAATTATTTCAAAACACGAGTAAGGCCGGAGAACGCCCAGCCCAGAAGGCGACAGGCCATTGGCTCTGTCGCCTTCTTCTGCAGGACTGGAACGGGCAGGAAAAAGCTGTCCCGATCGGGACAGCTTAGCTTCAGTGAGCGACGCGGCTGGTGCCGTTGACCGTCATGATGCGCACACGCTCGCCAACGCGGAAGACTTCGTTGGGTTGGACTTCCTGGACATAGGCGCGCATCGAGCCATCGTCCTCGCGTACGGTGATTTCCACACCCTGGGTGCGGGTCATGCCTTCCTCGGCTGCTGCGCCCAGCAGACCGCCAGCGACCGCGCCGATAACGGCGGCAACCGCACTTCCGCGGCCATGGCCGATGGTGCTGCCACCGATGCCACCGACCACAGCGCCAGCACCGGCGCCAACTGGTGTCTTGGTGCCTTCGATCTTCACCGGACGCAGAGATTCGATGGTGCCCATGCGCACGGTCTGCACTTGCCGAGCCTCGTCACGGGAATAGGTGTCACCGGTCAGGCTCGACTGACAGCCACCCAATGCCAGTGCCACTGCCGTGAAAGAGGCCACCAGCAGGACGGGTTTACGCATAGCATTTCCTCCAGAATTGAGTACCTGTCCATTAGACTCCGCGCCGAGAAAGCTGTCACCTGAAGGGGCGCACTACTCAGGCTTCGTTCAGCCTGAATTCAGCTTTCCTACAGCCGCCCGAGATATATCCCACGCTCTCTCGTAACCCAAGGTTAGCTTATGGACTACTTCATCATCGTGATCACCACCGCAGCCGGCCTGTATTTCCACTGGTGGCTGTACGTTCGCATCAAGCGCTGGATGGATCGTGACCTCGCGCTGTCCCTCGCCGAGGGCGACAAGGCCAAGCAGGCCTTCATGCTGGAACAGCTGGAGCAGGCGCGGAAGGAGGGCATCAAGCGCAAGCAACTTCCCGACCGGCTGCGCCAGGCAGCCGACGGCTACCGGGCGCAGGGCTGAATTACCTCAGGGCGCGAGGCGCTCGCGGACCCAGGCACCGTCCACCAGACGGAAATTGAGGCGGTCGTGCAGGCGGCTCGGCCGGCCTTGCCAGAACTCGATGCGCTCCGGCAGCAGACGATAGCCGCCCCAATGCGGCGGACAGTTGGGCGCCGTGTCGAGGAAGCGCTTCTCGGTGTCGGCAAGCAGGGATTCAAGCTCCCCGCGATCACGGATCACCCGGCTCTGGGGAGAGGCCCAGGCCCCCAGGCGGCTGCCCAGCGGACGCACCTGGTAGTAGGCATCGGACTCGGCCGGGGTCACCCGCTCTACCCTGCCCTCAATGCGCACCTGGCGCTCCAGGGCCGGCCAGAAGAAGGTCATGGCGGCGAAGGGATTGGCCAGGAGCTGCTCGCCCTTGGCGCTGTCGTAGTTGCTGAAGAAGGTGAAGCCACGTTCATCCAACCCCTTGAGCAGCAACACCCGGCAATGGGGACGCCCTTCGGCATCTACTGTGGCAAGGGTCATGGCATTGGGTTCGACCGGTAGCTGCTCGGTCTTCACGGCATCGCCGAACCAGTGCTGGAACAGACTGAAAGGCTCAGCGGGAGCCTGGTCCTCGCTGAGCCCATCACGGGTGTAGTCGCGGCGCATATCGGCCAGGGTCTGGGTCATCTCGGCATTTCCTTGTCTGCTGGGTCCTTCAGCTTACCCAGAACCGAATCAGCGGGCTTGATCTGTAGCAGCGACCTTACCCTGCTGCCCGGGCTTGGCCGGCTGGCTGTACTTGGCGATCAGCGCCGTCAGCGTCTCCTGCGGAGTCAGCAGGATTTCCACACGGCGGTTCAGCGCCCGCCCCTGCTGGCTGTCATTCGCCGCGCGCGGAACATCCGACCCCACGCCCTTGAGGGACAGGCGATCACGTTCCAGGCCGCTCAAGCGGAAAATGGCCGCCACTGCCTGGGCACGTTCCTGGCTGAGCTTGCGATTGGCGTCTTCCTTGCCGGAGCTGTCGGCATGTCCCAATACCAGCACGCCTGTCCTGGGGTCGCCTTCGACCAGCTTGGCTACACGGGTAATGGGGCCGAGGGTGCTAGGCAGCAGCATGCTCGGACGATCCGGGTTGAAAGAGGGGTCCACCGGCAGGCTGACCACCAGCACGTTCTCGCGGCGCTCCACCTCCAGCTTGCTGCCCTTCGCCGCCTCACGCACGCGCGGCTCGTACTCGTCCAACCAGGCCTGGGTTCGCTTCTCGTCGATCTTGGTCGCGGACTTGGCTGCGGCCTTGTCCTTGCCTCCTGAAAAAGGCCACCAGCTGGAACTGCTGGTGGCTTTTTCCGGTTTGGCGCCCACGCCCTCCTTGTCATGGCCGTACATGGTGCAGCCGGACGCTGCAAGGCAGAGAAGCAAGGTGGACGTCTTAAGGAATTTCATGTTCGCGTACCCTGTGAACCGATTGAGCCATGCCGCCTGGAAGTGGTGGCACATTAATTTCCTGGCAAGGCTTAAATTTTCTACCTAAGTCTTTATTGCGCCTAGAAAAAATGTGTCGACCTGACCAGTGGCTCAGCCCAGGCAGTCCTTGACCACACGCGCCAGTTTCTGTGCGCGCGGGTCCATCAGGACGTAGGGACCGAGGGTGTTGGTGACGAAGCCGAACGCCAACTCGCGCTCGGGGTCGGCGAAGCCGGTGGAGCCACCGGCACCGGGATGGCCGAAGGCGTAGCGCCCCATGCCATAGGTGGCGTTGGCCACGTCCGGCTCGTCGAGCATGCAGCCGAGGCCGAAGCGGGTAGCGGTCAGCAATGTGAGGTCATCGCCACGGGCATGCTCGCGGGTCAGCTCGGCGAGCAGTTCCCCATCCAGCAACTGTCCGTCCAGCAGGCCGGCGTAGAAGCCCGCCAGACTGCGCGCATTGCCGTGGCCATTGGCCGCCGGCTGCTGCATGCGCCGCCATTCCGGCTTGTTGGTGCTGGTCATGATCGACGGCGGGTTGGTGAAGGAACGGGTACTGAGCGAGTTCGGCTCAGTCATCATGCATTTGAGCAGGCGCTGCGCCGCGGCATCGCCCATGTTGCCCTTGGCGCGGGCGATATGGGCGACGCGGTGGAACTCTTCATCGGCCAGGCCGACATGGAAATCCAGCCCCAGCGGCCTGGCGATGCGAGCCACGATGGACTCGCCCGGACCACGACCTTCGACCCGGCGGATCAGCTCACCCACCAGCCAGCCGTAAGTAATCGGGGCATAACCGTGCGCCTCGCCAGGCGTCCACCAGGGTTGCTCGGCCGCCAGTGCGGTGGTCATCGCTTCCCAGTCGTAGAGGGCTTCCGCTGGCAATGCGGCACGGATTGCCGGCAGGCCGGCGCGGTGACACAGAAGCTGGCGAACGCTGATGCGTTCCTTGCCGGCGGCGGCGAACTCGGGCCAGTAACGCGCCACCGGCGCGTCCAGCTCCAGCTTGCCCTCCCCTACCAGTTGCAGCAGGGTGACCGACGTGAATGTCTTGGTGCAGGAAAACAGGTTGAGGATGGTGTCGCTGTGCCAGGCTTCTTGGCCATCCTTGTCCGCTACGCCGGCCCAGAGGTCGAGCACTGTCTCCCCGCCCACCTGCACACAGAGGGCGGCACCGCGCTCCTGCGGGTCCGCGAAGAGTTCGGCGAAGGCGTCTCTCGCCGCCTCGAAGCGCAAGTCGAAATAGCCCTGGGTCTGCACCGGCATGCTCCTGTAGGAAATGGAGGCGGCATTGTTCCAGCCTTGCCGCTCCTTGTGAACCGTGCCGAAGACGGGTCGCCCGTCAGGGCTTCCCGGCTTCCTCCGCAGGAGCAGCAGGCTCGGCAGGCGCCTCGGCCTCAGGCACTTCCGCTGGGGCCTCCGCCTCATCCTTGGGCTGTTCGGCGTCTTTCGCAGGCTCCGCCGGTTTCTCTTCGGTTGCCGGTTTGGCCGCTTCCTTCGGCTGCTCCTTGGCCGGCGCCTCGGGCGGTTCCTTGGCCGGTGCCTTGGACTCCTGAGGCTTGTTGATGTCCGCCGCCAGACCCAGGTTGGCCTTGCGCACCGCCTCGACGAAGCCCTGCCACGGACGGTCGGTGATGCCCACCAGGCCCAAGTGGCCGTTCTCGCCGTCGAGCAGACGGCCAGTAGCCGGCTGGTCCAGATACTGGAACCAGTGAGCGCCGACGATCAGCGGCTCTTCAGCAGCCTTCTTCAGGTAGTTGGCGTATGCCGGGCCGCGCTCCTCTTCCTTGTACACCTCGGACACGCCGCCCCAGAACGGGCCGCGGTCGCGGGAGCCGAAGTGGAATTCGGTGAGCATCAGTGGCTTGTCCAGGCGACGCAGCAGGTCCATGTCCAGCCCATGCTGCGGCTCGCGGGTGTAGCGATTGAAGCTGATCACGTCACAGTACTGCGCGCAGGCCTCGACGGCCTCGGGCACGGTGGCGGCGAATCGGCCGCCCAGCAGCATGTGGTTGGGCGCGTGCCACTTCATGGAATCGGCGATGGTCTTGAAGTAGGTGTCCGCATAAAAACGCTGGAAGCGTTTGAAGTCTTCCTCGATGGCCGGGTGCTCGGGGTTCGGCAACGGCGGCTCGAAGCCCGGGTCCTCCATCAGCTCCCAGGCCTGCAGCTCGATGCCCCAGGCCTTGGAGAGTCCCTCCTGGTTGCGGTACTTGTCGCGCAGTTGCTTGAGGAAGGCGCGTTTGGCCGCCACGTCGGTGGTCAGGCGCAAGGTGCCGTAGGCCAGCGCATAGCGGGCTTTCGGGTCCTCGCCATGACCGCCCCAGGCCAGTTCGTTGTCGGCGAAGTAGCCGAGCAACCAGGGATCGTCGCGATGGTCACGGGCGGCGATGGCGATGGCCCGTTCCGCCGCCATGGCGAAGCGCGGGTCGAAGGGGTCGGGCATACCACCCCACCAGTCGAAGCCGGTCTTGATGGTGGAGAAATCACCGTGGATGGACAGCGGCAAGGTGTAGGGCATGCGCTGGCTGGTGTTAAAGGCCGGATCGCTCCAGTTGCCGACGGTGTTGAAGCCCCAGGCTTTCAGGCGATCCAGGCTTTGGTTCTTCCAGCGCTCCGGGTCGTTGCCGCCGTAGGTGCGCTCGATGTTCGCGCCATAGAAGTCGTACCAGCGGCCCTGGTTGAACGCACGGCCCTTGTTGGCGTCGGTCTCGGCACGGTCGTCACCTTTGCCGAAGTGCGTGGCCAGGGGCTCGTTCTCCTTCGGCAGCGACTTGAACATCGCTTCGCGGCCTTCGACGTAGGTCTGGCTGAGGCCAGGAGTTACCGCATTGACGCCCAGGGAGAAGAACGGGTGGCCTTCCGGAGTGACCAGGAACCAGCGGCCATTGCGTTTCTCGGTACGGAAGAATCCGCTGGCCTCGAAGGTTTCGCCGCCCAGCCAGCCGCCGTAGGCGTCCTGCGCAGGCAATTTGGCGATCCAGCCGGCGAGTTGCTTCGCCTCTTCCTCGGCGCTTTTCTTCAGTTGCTCGTCGCTCTTCACCTTGCCCGGCCAGTCGACGCGGGTGTACTGGCCATAAGCGTCCATCAGGCCGTCGTAGAGTGCCTCCTGCTGGTCTACCTCTTCGGTACCGAAACGGCCGAGCAACACGTTCTGGGCTGCGTTCGGCTGGTTCAGGGACAGCGTTACGGAAGCGACCTTGCTGCGATCGAGCTCGCCGTTGACCAGGGTGGCCGGCAGCCAGCGCTTGCCATCGCGGGTCCAGGGCACCGGCGGAGCCGCACGCATGCCGTGGGCATTGGGCGAAGTGGAGGCCAGGGGAATCAGTAGCGTCTGGGCTGGACCTGCCGGCAGCGCGACCTGGGTGGTCAGGACCTTGCCGTCGGTGCTCTCGATGGCGACGTCCAGGGTGATGGCCCAGTCCTGCGCGCTCTGGATGCGCAGGCTCATGGCCTCGGCCTTGGACCAGTCCCAGCTGCCGCTCTGCGGGGTGAGGCGCAGGCTCGGCTTCTCGGCGGCATTGAAGGTGAGCCGTCGAAGAATCTCACCGTTGGCGGTGGTTTCGGCAGTCACGCTCGGCAAGTTGGCGTCCTGGGTGGTCACCTGCACGGAGTCCAGCGGACGCACGAAATTGAACAGGGTCTCTGCCTGGGCAGCCAGGGGGATTCCCGACATCCCGAGAAGGATGGCCAGGACGAGGGGGCGTTTGGGTGTCGAAAGCATCGGACCGGAGTTCCCAAGAGAATGCAGTGCATAGACCGCAACAAGTTCGTCTCTCGCCGTGGGTGCGACAAAACGAAGCGGGCCAGACAGGTGCCACGAAGCACCCGCAAAAACCCCGGCATCATCGCAGATCGGGGGAGCACAGCGTCAAGGGTGGGCTATCTGGCGCATTGCCAGTCGTCGCCCCGGCCATCCGAAAACGGGCCGGGGCAGCGGTCAGGCAATCTCGCGGCGGAACGGCGGCAAGGCATCAAGGATGGCGCGGCCGTAGCGCTGGGTGACCACACGTCGGTCCAGCAGCGTGATGGTGCCGCGGTCCTCCTCGGTGCGCAGCAGGCGACCGCAGGCCTGGACCAGACGCAGGGAGGCGTCGGGCACGGCGATCTCCATGAAGGGGTTGCCGCCACGGGCTTCGATCCAGTCGGACAGCGCCGCCTCCACCGGGTCATCCGGCACGGCGAAGGGAATCTTGGCGATCACCACGTGCTCGCAGTAGGCACCCGGCAGATCGACACCCTCGGCAAAACTGGCCAGGCCGAAGAGCACGCTGGACTCGCCATCGTCCACCCGCGCCTTGTGCTTGTTCAGGGTTTCCTGCTTGGACAGGTTGCCCTGGATCAGCACCCGCTTGCGCCAGTCGCGGTCCAGCCCGTCGAACACGTCCTGCATCTGCCGGCGTGAGGCGAACAGCACCAGCGTACCACGCGCGCCTTCCACCAGATCGGGCAGGTCACGGACGATGGCGGCGGTGTGGGCGGCAGCGTCGCGGGGGTCGGCCTTCAGGTCCGGCACCCGCAACAGCCCCGCATCGGCGTGCTGGAACGGACTCGGCACAACGGCGGTGACAGCGGCCTTGGGCAGGCCGGCGCGCATACGGAAACGGTCGAACTTGCCCAGCGCGGTGAGGGTGGCGGAAGTCACCAGGGCGCCGTAGGCCACATTCCACAGGTTACGGCGCAGCGTCTCGGCAGCGAGGATGGGGCTGGCATTGACTTCGATGTCATGCAGCGCACCGCTTTCCGCCAGGGTCAGCCAGCGCGCCATGGGCGGGCTGTCTTCCGGGTCTTCGGTGGTGAAGGCAGTCCACAGTTCCCAGTTGCCCTGGGCGCGGACCAGCAGGCTGCCGAACAGCGGATACCACTCCTCCGCCTGGTGGCTGGCAAGGCCGATGCTGGCCTCACCATCCATGGCTTCCTTGAGGAGTTCGGTCAGGCGAGTGAAGACATCGTGCAGTCGGGAGAAACCCTTCTTCAGTTCGATGCCCAGCTCGCGAAGATGCTCGGGCACCACGCCGGCCTCGAAGCGGTGGCGCGGGCGGTCGCGGCCTTCCATATCTTCGCCGGCGCGGAAGTCGGCGATCTCTTCGCAGGCATTGAACATGAATTGCTGGTGGGCACGGATCTCCCGCGCCAGTTCAGGCACGCCTTCGATCAGGCGGCCGAAGTCGCCCGGCAGGGGGTTCTGCGCCAGCAGCTTGGTGAGGTTCTTCGCCACCTGCTCCAGCCAGTCGGCGGTGGAGCGCAGGCGGGTGTAATGGGCGAAGTGGCCGATGGCCTTGTCCGGCAGGTGATGGCCTTCGTCGAACACATAGAGGGTGTCGCGCGGGTCAGGCAGCACGGCGCCGCCACCCAGGGCCAGGTCGGCCAGGACCATGTCGTGGTTGGTGACGATCACGTCAACCTTGGTCATGCCTTCCCGTGCCTTGTAGAACGCGCACTGCTGGAAGTTCGGGCAATGGCGCTTGGTGCACTGGCTGTGGTCGGTGGTGACGCGCGCCCAGTCCTGGTCCTCGATGGCTTCGGGCCAGGCATCGCGGTCGCCATCCCAGCGGTTGCCGGCAAGGCGCTCGATCATCTGGTTGAGCAGCTTCTGGCCCTTCTCGTCCACATCGATACGGAAGCCCTCATCGGCGAACAGCTGGGCGGTTGCGCTCTGCGCCTGGCCCTCCTGCAGCAGCATGTCGAGCTTGGACAGGCAGAGGTAACGACCGCGCCCCTTGGCCAGGGCGAAGCTGAAATTCAGGCCGCTGTTGCGCATCAGGTCGGGCAGGTCCTTGTGGACGATCTGCTCCTGCAGGGCAACAGTGGCGGTGGCAATCACCAGGCGCTTGCCGGCGGCCTTGGCCACGGGAATGGTCGCCAGGCTGTAGGCCACGGTCTTGCCGGTACCGGTTCCCGCTTCCACCGCCACCACCGCAGGCTCACCCTCGCGGTGCCCTTCTTCATCCATGGGAATGGCGCCCAGGGCCTTGGCTACCTCGGCGATCATCAGGCGCTGGCCATAGCGGGCCTTGAGCCCCTTGGCTTCGAGGAAACGGCTGTAGGCGCCCTGGATCTGGGACTTGAGTTCGGTGCTGAGCATGGGAGAAGGCGGGGTCGGAATGCTGGATAAATTTTCAGTACTTTAACAGGCCGGCTATGATAGCGCGCCTTCTTTTCCCCGCCGAATGGAGTTGACCGGATGACACCTCACGCCGCCCTTTATGCCCTGCACCTGCTGGCCGCCCTGATCTGGGTGGGTGGCATGTTCTTCGCCTGGATGATCCTGCGGCCGGCTGCCGTCTCCACCCTGGAACCGCCTGCCCGGCTGCGTCTCTGGTTGGAAGTGTTCCGCCGTTTCTTCCTGTGGGTATGGCCGGCGGTGCTGGTCCTGCCCTTCACCGGCGTCGGCATGCTGCACCTGTCGTACGCCAGCATGGAGGCGGCGCCGCGCTACGTGCACATGATGATTGGCCTTTATGTAGCGATGCTGGCCCTGTTCCTGCGGGTGAGCGCGCTGCTCCTGCCGCAACTGCGGGCGGCGGTGAACGCGGAGAACTGGCCGGAAGGTGGCGCGGTGCTGGGTCGCATCCGCCGGGTGGTGGGATTCAATCTTGTGATCGGGCTGGCACTGGTGACGATCGTCGCCATTCGCCCGACGTTCTGATTACAGCCTTGCAGGCGCACGTCCTTGTGCGCCGTCCCGCATTCAGAAACGCACGACCTTGAGGCTGCCGGCACTGCCGGCAGCACCGGCACGACCGGGTTGCCCAGCACGACCGCCCTTGGCGCCATCGGCCTTGTAGAGCAGGCAGCCCTTGCCGGCGCCGCCATGACCGCCGGCACCACCTTCACCCGGCGCACCACCAGCCCCGCCATCCAGGCGCACACGGACCAGCTCCACCGGGAAGGATGCCGGCACCTCGAGGCGCACCTGCCCACCGGCACCACCGGTCTGGCCATCTCCGCCAGGCTGGCCATCCCAGCCTCGGCTGGCATCACCCCAGAGGCAACCTGCCGCGTCGCCGTCGGCGCCAGCCAGCCCGAAATGTCCGGGAGCGCCGATACCACCGCGCACGTCAAGGGTCATTTCGCTCACCTGGACGTTCACGAATCGCAGGTCGAGGTTGCGCCCGGAACTGGCCGGTTTGCTCATGCTGCCGGCAGCACCCGAAGCCGTGATATGGCTGCCGGTGCCTATCTCGCCCCGCTGCACTTCCAGGCGAAATGTCTGCTCGGCCGGTGCGATGCCAAGTCGCGCTTCGCGCCCCATGTGCAGTTCGCCGATGCGCAATTCGGTAACCCCCGCCGGGATCATTAGCGTGGCGTAGTCAGCTACGTCGACCCGGTCGAGATTCAGGCTCCCGGCTCTGGACGGCAGCTTGAGGAAGTTGTGGGCCTCTACCGTCACCTGACCCTGGGCCAGGGCGACGGGAGTGAACAGTGCGAGCAACAGGCAGAGCTTACGCATGGCCGCTCTCCTTGGCGCCGTGACGTGGGATTCCGAGCAGGTGGAAGATTCCGAACAGGAGCAGCTGCAGGCGATCCAGCCAGGGATTGGCACGGCCACGCAGCAATGAATTGAACAGCATGATTTCGAACAGGTGGACCAGGATAAGAAGGATCCCGGCGCCATTGAGCAGCATGTCGAATGGCTTGGCGAACGGTGAAACGAGGTTGACGATCACCACCAGCCAGAACAGCAGGGCGACGACTTTGCCCAGCCCCATGAATAAACGCATTCCTCCCCTCCCCCAAAGTTTTCAGCCAGATCTGCCGTCGTTCGGTGGTACTGCTCGCCGAACAGGCTTTTTTCGAGTTTTGCGGAACATACGCCGAAGCCCAGCGACGCACCAGTGCGTCGCCGGGAAAAGAATCGAACTGCGAAATGTCATTGATACAGCGCAGCAAGTTCCTTCAGCGATCGACCTGGATTTCCACCCGGCGATTCTGCGCGCGCCCTGCATCCGTCTCGTTGTCCGCCACCGGCTGGCTTTCACCCTGGCCTTCTGCGCTCAGCTTGTCGGCCGGTACGCCCTGGCTCGCGAGGAAGTCCGCCACGGACCTGGCCCGGCGCTCGGAGAGCCCCTGGTTGTACTGATCGGAGCCCACGCTATCGGTGTAGCCGATCACCTTGGCGCTCACCAGGTTGGCGCCAGTAAGGCGGTTGGCGACGGCGACCAGTTGTTCCTTGGCGGTGGATGTCAGCTCGGCGGAATCGAAGGCGAACAGCACGTTGCCCATGTCGCTGAGGACGATCACCTCATCCTGGGGCGGCGGTGGGGCCTCGGTCGTGGCCTGGGGATAAGTTCGCTGCGGACAACCTCGGCTATCGACGGTCGCGCCGGCTGGGGTATTGGGGCAGTCATCCCGGCGATCGAAAACGCCATCGCCATCGGCATCGCCGTCCTGCGCGTAACAGATCAGGCCGCCGATAATGGCGCCGGCCGCGGCGCCGCCTGCTGCCCAGGCAGAGCTCTCGATAGAGCCCAGACCACCGCCTGCCAGGCCGCCGATCAGACTGCAGATTGGCCAATTCCCCTGATTCAGCGGCGCACTGCCATTGCTGGACGTGGACGCGCAACCAGAGAGGAAACTGCTGACCAGAAGAAGTGAAATCGCAACCCGGGGGAGTTGGTTGCCCATGATGATTCTCCTGTGCCACCGGTCAGGCCGGTACCACAGGAGTAAAGACCCGGCTCCTGCGGCGCACAAGGCGCGCGCCGCAGGTATTCCGGGGTTTAGCGGTCGATCTGGATTTCCACGCGACGGTTCATGGCGCGGCCGTCCTTGGTGGCGTTGTCGGCTACCGGCTGGCTTTCACCAGCACCGCTGACACCGACGATATTGGAGGCCGGGATGCCACTGCGTACCAGGTAATCGGCCACCGCTTGGGCGCGGCGTTCCGAAAGTTTCTGGTTGTAGGCATCGGCGCCGACACTGTCGGTGTGACCGGTGATGGTCAACTTGGCATCCGGAGCTTCGTTCTTCAGTCGAGTGGCGACGCCATCGAGCTTGGCTTCGTCAGCCGGGTCGAGTTTCGCGGAGTCGAATGCGAACAGCAGATCGCGGACAACAATGGTTTCGTGCTCGACGACGACGACCTCTTCAGCCACCGGCTCTTCTGCCTTGAGCGGGCAACCGTCGGCGTCCACCTGGGTACCGCGCGGAGTGCCAGGGCACTTGTCGCGGCTATCAAATACGCCATCGCCATCCTCATCGCCATCGCCGTGAACCCAGCAATAGGCTGCCGCTGTGCCGGCGCCAATCAGGGCGCCCCAGCCTGCATACGTGCTGCTTTCAATCGCACCCAGTCCCGCACCTACCACACCCCCTACTGCTGCACACTTGGGCCAGTCGGTCTTCTGCAGGCCGGCACAACCGGTTAGCAGGCTGGTCACTAGTACAAGGGGTAAAGCTGTCCGTGTAATGCTCATAAGCATGTCTCCTCTTAGAATCGGCCCATACCGACAATAACGGAGTAAAGACGCCAGCTTCGGAAACCGCCAGCACTAGGCCACGAGTCGCCTTCGGGCTAGTCTTGCCCTACTTGTTCGAGGATTTTCGATGACTGATAGCTTCTCCTCCCGCACACCGCAGCAAGCCCTCGCGGCCCTGCTCGAACGCTATGCTCCGCAAAGCCTGCTGCTGGTCGGCGACAGCCCGCTTCCGGCGCTCGAAGCCTTCGCCGCCGCTCACCCGGAAAGCCAGGTGGTGCAGGTTCCCGCCGGCCCGCTGCCAGCGGAGCAGGCAGGTCGCCGCTTCGACCTCGCGCTGCTGGCGGACTGCCTGGAGCACCTGCCCAAGCGTGACGGCTTGCAACTGTTGGGCGGCATCCGCAACCTCAACGCCAGCCGCGTGGCGGTGCTGGCGGATCTCAATGCCTGTGGCTGGAAGGACACCGACTTCTTCTCCCTGGCGATGCAGGCCAGTGAGCGTTTCCGCCGCGACCAGCAGACCCTGACCCTGTTCACCTACGACCTGCGCGAGTACAAGCAGGTCCCTGACTGGCTGAACGCCAAGTTCTGGGCCAACCCGGAAAACTTCGGCAAGTACTGGTGGTAAGCCATGAGCACTGCGATCTGTCCCTGCGGTAGCGGCAATCTCCTCGAAGTCTGCTGCGGCCGCCATCACGCGGGCCACCCCGCCGCCAGTGCCGAGGCACTGATGCGTTCGCGCTACAGCGCGTACGTCCTCGGCCTGGTGGACTACCTGGTGGAAACCACCCTGCCCGCCCAGCGCGCCGGACTGGACGTCGAATCCATCCGCGCCTGGAGCCTTGGCAGCACCTGGCTCGGCCTCGAAGTGGAAGGCCATGAGCTGCTGGGCGGCCAGCCCGAGCACGCCTTCGTCACCTTTACCGCGCGCTGGCACGACCAGGGCGGCGAACACAGCCATCGTGAACGCTCGGCCTTCGTCCAGGCGGATGGCCGATGGTATTTCCTCGACCCCACGGTGCCGGTGAAGGCAGGGCGCAACGACCCCTGCCCTTGCGGCAGTGGGCAGAAGTTCAAGAAATGTTGTTCGAGTTATTTCTGAAGCGATGACAAAGAGGCCCGCAGATCGCGGGCCTCTTGCTATCTATTTGCGCTCTTCCAGGCGCAGGTGGGACGTGTCCGGCGGCGGCCCGGACGGGGCGGACTTCTGCTGGCCCATATCGCTGCCCACAGGCGCCAGGCTCATTCCGGACAAATCGAAGCGCGGTGTCGCCGCCTCCGGTTTGGCGTCCTGCAGATCGGCGCCGACGGGGGCGATGCCGAAGTCCGGAGCGTCCACGCCAACGAACGCAGCCATGTATTCATCGCGCGGCACCACCTTCAGGCGAGCCGGCGCCGCGACCTGCGCCGGGGCAGGCGCTGCCGCGGGATGAGCCTGGGGTTCGGGCTCCGGCGGTGGCGCCAGCTCCACTTCTTCTATTTCCGGCTCCATGGACAGCACCTCGACCAGCGCACCCGCGCGTTCCAGGGTCGAGCGGTATTTTTCCGCGGCGGCTTCATCCAGGTTGTTCTTGAGAATCACGCGGCGCCCGGAGAAAAGCGTGGCAATCCGCTGGGCGTCGGCCTGGAACAATTTGGCCAGGTTGGCCTGCACCAGTTCCGGTCGCGCCCCGGGTACCAGCTTTCCGGAAAAGGCGATCTCGTAACGACCCATTGGTAACACTCCTGACCGAATTGCCATGCAGTATGGCGCAGCTTTTTTTCGGCTAACAACAGGTTGCGGCCGAGCAGTTGCTTGTTACACTGGAGCGTCACTTGGAGTATTGCAATGTTTTCCCAGGCGCAAACGATAAGAATTCTCAGCCTACTGTTTTTCTTCGCCCTACCCTTTTCGGGCCTCAGCGGATGCTCAACCTGGATCAGCGACAGCTTCCAGGATCCCGACGTTCGCCTGCTCAAGGTCGATGTAGTCCGCGCCAAACTGCTGGAACAGCAGTTCGTGCTGCGCTTTCGCATCGACAACCCCAACGATGTCAGCCTGCCGGTGCGCGGGCTCGCCTATACCGTTCATCTCAATGACGTGAAGCTCGCTTCCGGCGAATCCAGCACCTGGTTTACCGTGCCGGCCCACGGCAGCCAGACCTTCGAAGTACCCGTGCGCACCAACCTGTGGCGGCACATGAAGTACATCGTGAAGCTCCTGGAAAAGCCCGACGAACCCATCAAGTACCGCCTGCAGGGCGAGGTGAAGACCGGGCTGATGTTCGGCAAGAGCGTGCACCTCACTCGCAATGGCGAGATAATCCCCGGCAGTTACATCCCGGAGTAGAACCTTCATGAGTCAAGAACCCCACGTCCATGGTCCGAACTGCAACCACGATCATGACCATGGCCACGATCACCACGTGCATGGCCCGCACTGCAACCACGGCCACCAGGAGCCGGTGCGCAACCCGCTGAAGGAAGTGGGCCGCAACGATCCCTGCCCCTGCGGCAGCCAGAAAAAGTTCAAGAAGTGCCACGGCGCCTGACGCCCCCGCACTCCTCCAGGCCCGCCTAGTGCGGGCCTGTTCGTTTCAGGGCCGAGCGAAATGCCCACTGGAGCCTTCCCGATGATCGACCTGTACTACTGGACCACCCCCAACGGCCACAAAATCACCCTGTTCCTCGAAGAGGCCGGCCTGCCCTACCGCATCCACCCGATCAACATCGGCAAGGACGAACAGTTCCAGCCGCACTTCCTGAAGATCTCGCCGAACAACCGCATCCCGGCCATCGTCGACCACGCGCCGTCGGACGGTGGCGAGCCGCTGTCCCTGTTCGAGTCCGGCGCCATCCTGCTCTACCTTGCCGAGAAGACCGGACGCTTCATCCCGCAGGACCTGCGCGGTCGCCAGGACTGCCTGCAGTGGCTGTTCTGGCAGATGGGAGGCCTGGGGCCGATGGCCGGACAGAACCACCACTTCAATCGCTTCGCCCCGGAAAAGCTGCCCTACGCCATCCAGCGCTACGTGAAGGAAACCGCGCGCCTGTACGGCGTGCTCGACAAGCGCCTGGCCGACCGTACCTATGTGGCCGGCAGCGAATACAGCATTGCCGACATGGCCATCTACCCCTGGATCGACCGCCACCCCTGGCAGGAACAGAACCTGGACGACTTCCCCAACCTCAAGCGCTGGTACCAGGACATCCAGGCGCGCCCGGCTACCATTCGGGCCTACGCGTTGGTGGACCAGGTCAACCCGGCCGCCGTGAAAAAGTAGGCCGGGCGGCGCTTGCACGGCGCGGGGCGGCTCACTAACGTAGCGCGTTTGATCAGATGCCCCTCTCAGGAGAGCCCGTTCCATGGCTTCGCCAGCCTTCAAGCGCTTCCTTCCCCGGTTCTGCGTTGCCGCCGCCGCTGGCGCCATGATCGGCCTCAGCGGCTGCCAATCCTGGCTGGACAGCCGCTACTCGGACAGCCTGCCGCCCACTTCCGGTTTCCAGCCGGTCAAGGGGCTGGCGCAGAGCGTCTCGATCCGCCGCAACCCGCTGGGCATGCCGCTGATCGAAACCACCACCTTCCACGACGCCCTGTTCACCCTTGGCTACGTGCACGCGTCGGACCGCCTCAGCCAGATGGTCGGCCTGCGCCTGATGGCCGAAGGCCGACTCGCTGAAATGGCCGGCCCCGGCGTACTGGAAATCGACCGTTTCATGCGCGCGGTCAACCTGCGCAAGAGCGCCGACATCCTCTACAAGAACGCCTCGCCACGCCTGAAGGAGTTCTTCGCGGTCTACGCCCGCGGCGTCAACGCCTACCTCTATCGCTACCGCGACAAGCTGCCGATGGACCTGGCCGAGTCCGGCTACAAACCGGCCTACTGGAAACCCGAAGACTCGGTGCTGGTGTTCACCCTGCTGAACTTCGGCCTGGCGGTGAACCTGCAGGAGGAAATCGCTTCCCTGGTCCTGGCGCAGAAGGTCGGCGCCGACAAGCTGGCCTGGCTCACGCCCGTCTACCCGGATGAGCCACTGCCCTTCGAGGAAGCCGAGAAGCTCAAGGGCCTCCAGCTCGGTGGCCAGATTCCGGGGCTGACCGCACTGAACGATGCTGCTGGACAGATCGCAGCGCTGGACATGCTCGGCGTCGCCGCCTCCAACAACTGGGCCATCGCCCCGCAGAAGAGCCGTACCGGCCGCAGCATCCTGGCCAACGACACGCACCTGCCGATCTCCATGCCCTCGGTGTGGAACTTCGTGCAGATCCGCTCGCCGAAATTCCAGGCCGCCGGTGTCTCCATTGCCGGTGTTCCCGCCGTGGTCGCCGGTTACAACGGCAAGCTGGCCTGGGGCATGACCATGGTCATGGGCGACAACCAGGACCTCTTCCTGGAGAAGATCAAGCGCGAAGGCAGCCGCCTTTACTACCAGGCCAATGGCAAGTGGGTGCCCGCCAGCGAGCGCATGGAAACCTTCTTCATCAAGGGCGAGCGCCCGGTGCGCGAGGTGATCTACGAAACCCGCCACGGACCGCTGCTGAACTCCGTGCTGGGCCAGCGCAAACATCCGCTGCAGCCGATGGAGATCAAGAGCGGCTACGGCATCGCCCTGCAGACCAGCCAGTTCGAGGCTGACCAGTCGCTGGAGGCCTTCTTCGCCCTGTCCCGCGCCCAGTCGGTGGAGCAGGCCCACGAGGCCACCCGTGAAATCCGCGCCATGGGCCTGAACATCCTCTACGCCGACGCCCAGCACATCGCCTGGCAGGTCACTGGCCGCTACCCGAATCGCCGCGAAGGCCGCGGCCTGCTGCCATCCCCCGGCTGGGACGGCCGCTACGACTGGGACGGCTACGCCGACCCGATGCTCCATCCCTACGACCAGGACCCGGCCCAGGGCTGGCTCGGCACCGCCAACCACCGCACCGTGCAGGGCGGTTACGGCGTGCAGCTGTCCAACTCCTGGTACTACCCGGAGCGCGCCGAGCGCATCGCGGAACTGGCCGGTGGCAGCAGCAAGCATGACTGGCAGAGCATGATCGCCATGCAGTACGACCAGACCAGCCCCTTCCCGGCCAAGCTCAAGACCATGCTGCAGGACCCGGGCATGGCCGCGCCCCTCAAGCAAGCCTTCAACGCCCTGCCGCCTGCCGAACGGGCCAAGGCCCAGGAAGGGCTCGACCGCCTGCTGGCCTTCGACGGCCGCCTCAGCCCGACGTCGGCGGACGCGGCCTACTACGGGGCCTTCCTCCACGAGAGCGCGCGGCAGATCTTCCTCGACGAGCTGGGCCCGGAAACCAGTCCGGCCTGGCGCGCCCTGGTGCAGACCGCCGACCTCTCCTACTCCGCCCAGGCCGACCACCTGCTGGGCCGCGTCGACAGCCCGTTCTGGGACGACCTGCGCACCCCGCAGAAGGAAGACAAGCCGGCGATCCTCGCCCGCAGCCTGGCCAGCGCCGTCAGCCTTGCCGAAGGCCGCATGGGTGCCGACCGCAAGGCCTGGCAATGGGGCAAGCTGCACACCTACGAGTGGGTCACCGAAAGCACCCAGCTGGCGCCGCACATGAGCGCCAGCCAGCGCACCGGCCTCAACGCCCTGAAGGGCTACCTGGATCGCGGCCCCTACCCGGCTGGCGGCGACCACAGCACCCTCAACGTCTCGGCCTACCACTGGGGACAGGGCTTCGACACCTGGCTGATCCCGGCGATGCGCATCATCGTCGACTTCGGCCAGCCCGAGCCCATGATCGGCGTGAACAGTTCCGGCCAGTCCGGCAACCCGGCCAGCCCGCACTACGCAGACGGCATCGATGCCTGGCTGAAGGCGCGCTACATGAAGTTCCCCTTCCAGCCGCAGAACCTCGATTCCGTGTACGGCACCAAGCGCCTGATGCTGACCCCGCAAAAATGATCGAGCAGCGGCGGAACTTCCCGCCGCACCACCGTTCTGATCCAGTGGACTTACTCCATAGATCACATTTCAAGGCGCCCCCGGGCGCCTTTTCTTTTGTCTGGTGTCCGTTGCCCTGTAGGGGTGAATTCATTCGCCAAGGGACGCGCAGCGTCCCCCAAACACCTCCAGGCCGGAACTGCGTTCCGGTTGGCGAATAAATTCGCCCCTACAAGGTTTGGCCGAATCCCGCCGTCTTGCACCGCCGGTTCCCTTGCCGCATCCTGCGCCCTTTCCATCGTCCGCCCGAAGCTCCGAGACTCGACCATGGCTGACAGCGCCTTTTCCGGCCGCATCATCCAGAACCTGCTGGATACCGACTTCTACAAACTGACCATGATGCAGGCGGTGCTGCACAACTACCCGAACGCCGAAGTCGAGTGGGAGTTCCGCTGTCGCAATGATGAAGACCTGACGCCCTACCTCGCGGAAATCCGCTTCCAGATCGAGCAGTTGGCGGAGATCTCCATCACCCCCGACCAGTTGCACTTCCTCGAGCGCATCCCCTTCATCAAGCCGGACTTCATCCGCTTCCTCAGCCTGTTCCGCTTCAACCTGCGCTACCTGCAAGTGGGCATCGAAGACGGTCAGCTCTGCGTCCGGCTGCGCGGCCCCTGGCTGCACGTGATCCTTTTCGAGATTCCCCTGCTGGCGATCATCAGCGAGGTGCGCAATCGCTACCGCTATCGCGACGTCAAGCTGGTCCAGGCGCGGGAACAGCTCTACCGCAAGCTCGACTGGCTCCGGGCCAATGCCAGCGATGAAGAGCTGCAGGACTTCCAACTGGCGGACTTCGGTACCCGCCGGCGCTTCTCCTACAAGGTTCAGGAAGAAGTGGTGCACATCCTCAAGCGCGACTTCCCCGGCCGCTTCGTCGGCACCAGCAACATCCACCTGGCTCGCGAGTACGACATCAAGCCCATCGGCACCATGGCCCACGAATGGTTGATGGCGCACCAGCAGCTCGGCCCGCGCCTGATCGACAGCCAGATCGCCGCCCTCGATTGCTGGGTTCGTGAGTACCGCGGCCTGCTGGGCATCGCACTGACCGACTGCATCAACATGCAGGCCTTCCTCAACGATTTCGACCTGTACTTCGCCAAGCTCTTCGATGGCCTGCGCCATGACTCCGGCGACCCGCTGGAATGGGCGGAAAAGGCCATCCGCCATTACCAGAAGCTGGGCATAGACCCGCTGACCAAGACCCTCGTATTCTCCGACGGCCTCGACTTGCCACGGGCGATGGCGCTCTACCGTGCCTTGCGCGGGCGTATCCACGTCAGTTTCGGTATCGGCACCAACCTGACCTGCGACATCCCTGGCGTCGAGCCCATGAACATCGTGATCAAGATGACCGCCTGCAACGGCCAGCCGGTGGCGAAGATTTCCGATGAAGCGGGCAAGACCCAATGCCGCGACGAGAACTTCGTCGCCTACCTGAAGCACGTATTCCGCGTCACCGACGCCCAGTAAGGACTCCGCACATGAGCAGCAACCGCCAGCAAGAAATCGCCAAAGCCCTGGACGTTGTCCCGCCCTTCGCCGACGAAACCGCCCTGGTGGCCGAAATCGAGCGCCGCAAGGCCTTCATCAAGGACTGCCTGCGCAACTCCGGCCTCAAGGTGCTGGTACTCGGCATCAGCGGCGGCGTCGACTCCACCACCGCCGGCCGCCTGGCCCAGCTCAGCGTCGAGGAACTGCGCGCCGAGACCGGCGATGACGGCTACCGTTTCATCGCTGTGCGCCTGCCCTACAACGTCCAGCACGACGAGGCGGACGCCCAGGTGGCGATGAACTTCATCCGTGCCGATGAAGAAGAAACCGTGAACATCGCCGACAGCGTGATCGGCCTGGCCGAACAGGTCACCCACCTGCACCATCTGGCCGACGCCCGCCGCGACTTCGTCACCGGCAACATCAAGGCGCGCATCCGCATGGTCGCCCAGTTCGCCATCGCCAATGCAAACAACGGACTGGTGATCGGCACCGACCACGCCGCCGAGGCGGTCATGGGCTTCTTCACCAAGTTTGGCGACGGCGCCTGCGACCTGGCTCCCCTCTCCGGTCTCGTGAAGAACCAGGTGCGCGCCATCGCCCGCTACCTGGGCGCGCCGGACAGCGCCGTGCACAAGGTCCCCACTGCCGACCTGGAAGAACTGCGCCCCGGCAAGCCGGACGAAGAAGCACACGGCGTGACCTACACCGAGATCGACGCCTTCCTCCACGGCCAGGAAGTCAGCCAGCGCGCCTACGACATCATCGTCCGCACCTACGACAACACCCAGCACAAGCGCATCCTGCCGCTGGTGCCCTGATCGGGTGCTGGGTATCGCGTAGGGCTGGCACGCCCCGGTGCTCTGTAGGTTGGTCTGAGCTCCTCGAAGCCCAACGCAAAGGTCCCGAATCGCAGCCACAAAAAAGCCGGGCAATCGCCCGGCTTTTTCACAGATGCCAGAAAGGCCTCAGGCCTTGGGCAGGGTCACGCCACGCTGGCCCTGATACTTGCCGCCACGGTCCTTGTAAGACACTTCGCACGCTTCGTCCGACTGCAGGAACAGCATCTGCGCCACGCCTTCGTGGGCGTAGATCTTCGCCGGCAGGTTGGTGGTGTTGGAGAACTCCAAGGTCACGTGACCTTCCCACTCGGGTTCCAGCGGAGTGACGTTGACGATGATGCCGCAGCGGGCATAGGTGCTTTTGCCGAGGCAGATGGTCAGCACATCGCGGGGAATGCGGAAGTATTCCACGGTGCGGGCCAGGGCGAAGGAGTTCGGCGGGATGATGCAGACGTCGCTGTTGATGTCGACGAAGCTCTTCTCGTCGAAGTTCTTCGGGTCCACCACAGCCGAATGGATGTTGGTGAACACCTTGAATTCGGCGGCGCAGCGTACGTCGTAGCCGTAGCTGGAAACGCCGTAGGAAATCACCCGGCTATCGTCCGCACCGCGCACCTGACGCTCGACGAACGGCTCGATCATGCCGTGCTCCAGCGCCATGCGGCGAATCCACTTGTCCGATTTGATAGTCATGGCGGGCGTCCTGTCAGGGGGTGAAAAATTGACCGCGAATCTTACAGTCCGGCGACGGCCCGGGCAAAGGCCTCGCCGGATGGCCGGAATGTCAGTCGTCGCTGATGGTGATGTTCGGCATGGCGGTGGCCGCCTGGTCGGACAGTGCGATGCGCGCCCCGACGCAGCGGGCCGCCTGCTGGTAGATCATGGCGATCTGGCTTTCCGGGTCGGCGATGGTAGTCGGCTTGCCGCCATCGGACTGCATGCGGATAGCCATGGACAGCGGCAGCGATGCCAGAAGCTCCACGCCGTACTGCGCGGCCAGCTTCTCGCCACCGCCCTCGCCGAACAGGTGCTCGGCATGGCCGCAGTTGGAGCAGATGTGCACGGCCATGTTCTCCACCACGCCCAGCACCGGAATGTTCACCTTGCGGAACATCTCCACGCCCTTCTTGGCATCCAGCAACGCCAGGTCCTGCGGGGTGGTGACGATCACCGCACCGGCCACCGGCACCTTCTGCGCCAGGGTCAGCTGGATATCACCGGTGCCCGGCGGCATGTCCACCACCAGGTAGTCGAGGTTTTCCCAGGCAGTCTGGGTGATCAGCTGGATCAGCGCGCCGGAGACCATCGGGCCGCGCCACACCACCGGCGTGTTGTCGTCGGTCAGGAACGCCATGGACATCACCTGGACACCATGCGCCTCAAGCGGAATGAAGAACTTCTGGTCACGCACCTTGGGCCGGGTGCCCTCGGGAATACCGAACATGATGCCCTGGCTGGGGCCGTAGATATCGGCGTCGAGGATGCCCACTCGCGCACCTTCGCGGGCCAGCGCCAGGGCCAGGTTGGCAGCGGTGGTGGACTTGCCCACGCCGCCCTTGCCCGAGGCCACGGCGATGATGTTCTTCACGTTGGCCAGCGCCGGCACCTGCTCCTGAGCCTTGTGCGCCTCGATCACGCAATCCACCTGCACATCGGCGCTGTCCACGCCATCCAGGTTCTCCAGCGCCATCTTCAGCATCTGTGCCCAGCCAGCCTTGAACAGACCGGCGGCGTAGCCCAGTTCCAGACGCACGCGGACCTTACCGCCCTGGATGTCGACCTCGCGCAGGCAACCGGCGCTGACCGGGTCCTGGTCGAGGTGGGGATCGGTGAACTGGCGCAGGGTTGCTTCAACCTGGGCGCGGGAAACGGTGCTCATGGCAAGACTCCAGGAAATATCCGAGCAAATCAGGCGGCTATCCTACCCGACCGCCCGGCCGCTTGGTCCTCCGCGCGTGAAAAAATCGCGGCGGGCCTATATAGTTGCCGACTTCCCTTCTGTTTTACATCCGGTAGCCGAGCACCATGACCGAGCCCCGCAAAATCCTTGTGACAAGCGCCCTTCCCTATGCCAACGGGTCCATCCACCTCGGGCATATGGTCGAATACATCCAGACCGATATCTGGGTGCGCTTCCAGAAGATGCGTGGCAACCAGGCTGTCTACGTCTGCGCCGACGACGCCCACGGCTCGGCCATCATGCTGCGCGCCGAGAAGGAGGGCATCACCTCCGAGCAGCTGATCGACAACGTCCGCGCCGAGCACACCGCCGACTTCGCCGACTTCCTGGTGGACTTCGACAACTACCACTCCACCCATTCGGAAGAAAACCGCGTCCTGTCCAGCAGCATCTACACCAAGCTGCGCGACTCCGGTCACATCGGCACCCGTCCGGTGACCCAGTACTACGACCCGGAAAAGGAAATGTTCCTGGCCGACCGCTTCATCAAGGGCACCTGCCCGAAGTGCGGCACCGAAGACCAGTACGGCGACAACTGCGAATCCTGCGGTGCGACCTACTCGCCCACCGAACTGAAGAACCCGAAGTCCGCCATCTCCGGCGCCACTCCGGTGCTCAAGGAATCCCTGCACTACTTCTTCAAGCTGCCGAACTTCGACGCCATGCTGAAAGAGTGGACCCGCAGCGGCGCCCTGCAGGAGTCGGTGGCCAACAAGATCGCCGAATGGCTGGATGCCGGCCTGCAGGAGTGGGACATCAGCCGTGATGCGCCCTACTTCGGCTTCGAAATCCCGGACGCGCCCGGCAAGTACTTCTACGTCTGGCTGGACGCACCCATCGGCTACATGGCCAGCTTCCAGAACCTCTGCGCGCGCCGTCCGGAACTGGACTTCGACGCCTTCTGGAACAAGGACTCCAAGGCCGAGCTGTATCACTTCATCGGCAAGGACATCGTCAACTTCCACGCCCTGTTCTGGCCCGCCATGCTCGAAGGCGCCGGCTACCGCAAGCCGACCGCACTGAACGTGCACGGCTACCTGACCGTGAACGGCCAGAAGATGTCCAAGTCCCGCGGCACCTTCATCAAGGCGCGCACCTACCTGGACCACCTGCAGCCGGAATACCTGCGCTACTACTACGCGTCCAAGCTGAGCCGCAGCGTCGACGACCTCGACCTGAACCTCGAGGACTTCGTGCAGAAGGTCAACTCCGACCTGGTGGGCAAGGTGGTCAACATCGCCAGCCGTTGCGCCGGTTTCATCCACAAGGGCAACGCCGGCAAGCTGGTGGCCGAGAATGCCGCGCCTGAGCTGTTCGCCGACTTTGCCGCTGCCGCCCCGAGCATCACCGAAGCCTACGAGAACCGTGACTTCGCCCGCGCCATGCGCGAAATCATGGCGCTCGCCGACCGCGCCAACGCCTGGATCGCCGACAAGGCGCCCTGGGCCCTGGCCAAGCAGGAAGGCAAGCAGGCCGAGGTACAGGCTGTCTGCGCCGCTGGCGTGAACCTGTTCCGCCAGTTGGTGATCTTCCTCAAGCCCGTGCTGCCGCACCTGGCCGCCGCCGCCGAGCAGTTCCTCAACGTCGCCCCGCTGACCTGGGACGACCACAAGGTGCTGCTGGCCGACCACCAGCTGAACGCCTTCAATCCGCTGATGACCCGCATCGAGCCGGCGAAGATCGAAGCCATGGTCGCCGCCTCCAAGGAAGACCTGGCCGCCGCCTCGGCGCCCAAGGGCAACGGCGAACTGGAGAAGGACCCGCTGGCAGCGGAAATCGCCTTCGACACCTTCGCTGCCGTCGACCTGCGCATCGCGCTGATCGAGAAGGCCGAGTTCGTCGAAGGCGCCGACAAGCTGCTGCGCCTCTCCCTGGACATCGGCGATGCCAAGCGCAACGTCTTCTCCGGCATCAAGAGCGCCTACCCGGACCCGAGCAAGCTGGAAGGCCGCCTCACCCTGTACGTCGCCAACCTGGCAGCGCGCAAGATGAAGTTCGGCGTCTCCGAGGGCATGGTCCTGGCCGCCGGCCCCGGTGGCGAGGAAATCTACTTGCTCAGCCCGGACAGCGGCGCCAAGCCCGGCCAGCGCGTCAAGTAAGGCCCCGAGCACCAGCACAACGCCCGCTTCCAGCGGGCGTTGTGCTTTCCGTAGGTTGGGTAGAGGAACGAAACCCAACGCTGCACGGTTGGGCCATGTCACGTCGGGCCTCGCTACGCTCGGCGCCAACCTACGATACCGTCATCCGCAGCTCCATATCAGCCCGTGACGCCTGAGCTAGCCTTGTCACAGGAGGCCGGCCGTCGCGGTCGCGCCCCTGTACCGCTCCGGCTGCATCCCGGATAATACGCGGCCCTTTTTCCAGCCTGGCGACGCTCCGTCCCTATGACCGACTTCATCTTCGCCCTGCTCGGCGCGGCCCTGGTCAACAACCTCATTCTCGGCCTGCCCCTGGGCGCCGACAGCCTGCGTCAGCCGCGCAGCCTTGCGCTGGCCCTGGCCGGCGGTGTGCTGATTTCGCTGGCCACGCCCATCGCCTGGCTGCTCGAACAGGTTGTGCTGGCCCCGCTGGGTCTCGAATCGCTGCGCCTGTTCATCTTCCTGCCGCTGCTGGCGCCGCTTGCCCGGCTCTGCCTGGAAGGATTGGCCCGTGCACGGCCGAACCTGTCGCGGGACGGCCTCTGGCCCCTGCTGCTGGCCAACGGTGCGGCCCTGGGTGCCATGCTGGTCGGCAGCGCCGGCGGCTTTGGCTCGGCCCTCGGCCTGGGCCTTGGCGGTGGCATCGGTTTCTGGCTGGTGCTGACCCTGTTCGACGACCTGCTGCAACAGGTGGATGAAACCAAAGTGCCTGCCGTTTTCCGTGGTACCCCGATGCTGCTGATCTGCGCCGGCCTGATGGGCCTGGCCTTCCTCGGTTTCAATGGCATGGGGGCACAATGAGCCAGGCCAGCCTGATCCAGCGTATCGACGCGCTGCTGCCCCAGACCCAATGCGGCAAGTGCGGCCACCCCGGCTGCAAGCCCTACGCCGAAGGCATCGCCCAGGGCGAAGCGATCAACAAATGCCCGCCCGGCGGCACTACCACCATCATCGCCCTGGCTGACCTGCTGAAGGTCCAGCCGCTGCCCCTGGATGCACCCAACGGCCCGGTGCCGCCGCAGATTGCCTTCATCCGCGAAGCCGAATGCATCGGCTGCACCAAATGCATTCAGGCCTGCCCGGTGGACGCCATTGTCGGCGCGGCCAAGCAGATGCACACCGTGATCACCGACGAATGCACCGGCTGCGAACTCTGCGTGGTGCCCTGTCCGGTGGACTGCATCGATATCCTGCCCCTTGCCGATCCGGCCGCCAGCGCCCAGCGCGGCCACGCCGACCAGTTCCGCGAGCGCTTCGAATTCCGCAATGCACGCTTGGCGCGCGAGGAAGCCCGCCGCCAGGCCGAACGTGAAGCCCGTGCCGCCCGCGCAGCCCAGGTACAGCAGAGCACCGCTGCCGCGCCGCAGGACGCCGTGCAGGCCGCCATCGAACGGGTGAAGGCGCAGAAGGCCGCCACCCCGAGCCTGAGCGACCAGCAGAAGCGCCTGAAGATCGAGGCCGCCATGGCCCAGGTGGCGCTGAAGAAGGCCGAAGACAAGCTGGAGGTTTACGGCACGTCCGACCTGCAGGCACTGGTCGTCGAACTGCGTGCCGCCAACGAGAAAGCCCAGGCCGCGCTCAAGGCAGCGCTGGAGGCCGCTGCGCCACAGGCAGACGAGGCCACACTCAAGCAGGCGAAGATCGCCGCCGCCATGAGCCGCACCCAGTTGGCGCGGGCCGAGAAAGCCTTTGGCGAATCCCCCACTGCCGAACAACAGTCCCAGCTGGCTGAACTGCGCGCCGCCGTGGACCAGGCACAACAACGCCTGGACGCTGCTCACGGCGCCCCGGCCGCGCCCGTGGCCACTGAGGGGGAAATGCGCCTCAAGCAGGCCAAGCTCGCCCTCGTCAGCCGTCGCGCAGAGCTCAAGGGCGCCGAACAGCGCGGCGCCAGCGAGGCGGAACTGGCTCCGTTGCGCCAGGCGCTGGCCGATGCCGAATCCGCCCTGCACGCCGCCGAGGACGCCTCCGGCAAGCAGCCGCCCGACCTGCAGCGCATCGACAAGCGCCCCGTGGACCCGGCCCTGCGCGCGCTGAAAACCGAACTGGCCTACGCCCGCGCCGACGTCAGCAAGCTGGAACGCCAGGCCGACGCCGACCCGGCAGCGCTGGCCCAGGCCCGCGAACGCCTGGCCCGGGCTGAGCGAAACCTCAATGAGCAGCGCTGAGCAGTGCATCGTTTGTAGGAGCGAGCTTGCTCGCGAACGCACGCTGCACTGCATTCTTCGCGAGCAAGCTCGCTCCTACGGTTTCTTGCGAGTCCGGCCATGACCACACGCCCGGCCTTCGACCCGCGCCCCAGCATGCAGCTGGTGCTGGTCGCCTGCCTGCCAGGCTTTCTCGCGCTGTTCTGGCAATACGGCTGGGGCAGCGTGCTGCAATTGCTGGTGGCCTTGCCGGTCGCCGTCGCCTGCGAGGCCCTGGTACGCCGCCTGCGCCAGCAGCCCGCCGCGCCGGAGTCGTCGCTCCTCAACCAGCCCTTGCTGGGTGAAGGTAGTGCCCTGGTCAGCGCCGTGTTGCTCGCGCTGGCCCTGCCGCCCTACTCACCCTGGTGGCTGACCGCCAGTGCCTGCGCCTTTGCCCTGCTGCTCGGCAAGGCGTTGTTCGGCGGCTTCGGCCAGAACCCCTTGAACCCGGCCATGCTTGGCTACGCCCTGGTGCTGGTAGCCTTTCCCGCCCACCTCAACCAATGGCCCACACCGGGCCAGCACCCCGGTCTCGGCGAATCCCTGCAACAGGTGCTGGGCGTTGGCGGCGGGCTGGTAGACGGCTGGAGCCAGGCCACCGCGCTGGACCACCTCAAGCACAACAACCGCCTGACCATCGACGAACTCTTCGCCGGCCACGTCGCCTTCGGCAGCTTCGGTGGGCGCGGCGCTGAATGGGTCAACCTGGCGTTCCTGCTGGGCGGCCTGTTCCTGCTGCAACGCAAGGTCATCCGCTGGCACGCGCCAGTCGGCCTGCTCGCCGGCCTGTTCGTCATCAGCCTGCTGTGCTGGAACGGCAGCGGTTCGGACTCCAACGGCTCGCCGATCTTCCACCTGTTCAGCGGTGCCACCATGCTCGGGGCCTTCTTCATCGCCACCGAGCCCGTTTCCGGCGCTGCCAGCGACCGCGGCCGCCTGCTGTTTGGCGTCGGCGTCGGATTGCTGGTCTACGTGATTCGCACCTGGGGCGGCTACGCCGACGGCATGGCCTTCGCCATCCTGCTGATGAACCTGCTGGTTCCCGCCATCGACCGCTATGCCCCACGGAACGCGGAGGCGCAGGCATGAAGGGTCGCAACCTGGCCATCCTGGCCGCACTAGCCGGTCTTGGCCTTGCGGTGCTGATCGCCGCCGACCAGCTCCTCGCCGGGCGCATCGACGCAGAACGCCAGGCTGCCGATGAGCGCGCCCTCCTCGATCTGTTGCCCCCGGGCAGCTACGACAACCATCCCCTCGCCCAACCCATCGCCCTGCCGGAAAGCGAATTGCTGGGCAACCCTGCTCCCACGCAGGCCTGGCTGGCCACCCGCGAAGGGACGCCAGTGGCCGTGCTGCTGCCGGCCACCGCCAAAGGCTACGAAGGCCCGATCCGCTTGCTGTTGGCCATTCGCCCAGACGGCCGGCTGCTGGCCACCAAGGTGCTTGGCCATCGCGAAACCCCCGGTATCGGCGACCGCATCGAGCCGGCTCGCAGCACCTGGCTGCGGATATTCACCGACGCATCCCTGGCCAGCCATCCCGAGGCGGAGTGGCGTGTAAAGGCCGACAAGGGCGAGTTCGATGAGATCGCCGGCGCCACCATCACCTCCCGCGCAGTGGTCAGCGCCACCCAGCACGCGCTGCAATTCTTCGACGGCCAACGCCTGTTGCTACTCGGGGAGAAAGCCCCATGAGACCCGGTCACTTCGGTTTGATGGGCCTGGCCCTGCTGCTGGGCGCCACCGACCTGCTGGTGAAGGGGCTTGGACTGGCTATGACCGCGCTTCCCGTGCTGCTGCTTTTCGGCGTGGCCCTGCCTGCCCTGCGCCGTCACCTGGACCGCGCCGGCTACTGGCTGGGCGTGCTGCTGCTGTCCGCACTGCTGGCGTCCCTGGCAAGCCTGCTGCTGCAAGCCGGTGCCTTTGAACTGCACCGCGCCCTGGGCCCTTATCTCTACCTGCTGGTACTGCCCTGCCTGCAACTGGCCGCAAGCGATTCCACGGACGCGCTCGACGGCCTCGGCGCCGGGCTGGCGTTTGCGCTGCTCGCCGCGCTGCTGGGCGCGCTGCGCGAAGTGCTCGGCCACGCCAGCCTGTTCGCTCACTTCGACTGGCTGCTGGGCCCGCTCGCACTGGGTTGGCGCCTGCAATTCGGTGCCGACGGCATTCCCCTGTTCGCCGTCGCGCCCGGAGCCTTTATCCTGCTAGGTACGCTACTGGCGCTCTGGCGCCGCCTGACCACCCGGACCGCTGACTCCCGATGAACGCCGCGAAACGCTACGAAATCTTCCGCCGCCTCCACGACGACGACCCCAACCCCACCACCGAGTTGGCCTACAGCACGCCCTTCGAACTGCTGATCGCGGTCATCCTTTCCGCACAGGCGACCGACGTCGGCGTGAACAAGGCCACAGCCAAGCTGTACCCGGTGGCCAATACCCCGGAAGCCATCCATGCGTTGGGCGTTGAAGGCCTGTCGGAGTACATCAAGACCATCGGCCTGTACAACAGCAAGGCCAAGAACGTCATCGAGACCTGCCGCCTTCTCATCGAGAAGCATGGCAGCCAGGTGCCGGACAACCGCGAGGACCTCGAGGCCCTGCCCGGCGTCGGTCGCAAGACGGCCAACGTGGTACTCAATACCGCCTTCCGCCAACCTGCCATGGCCGTGGATACGCACATCTTCAGGGTCAGCAATCGCACCGGCATCGCCCCCGGCAAGAACGTGCTGGAAGTGGAGAAGAAGCTGCTGAAATTCGTTCCAAAAGAATTCCTGCTGGACGCCCACCATTGGCTGATCCTGCACGGCCGCTACGTCTGCGTGGCCCGCAAACCGCGCTGCGGCGCGTGCCGCATCGAAGATCTGTGCGAATACAAGGCGAAGACTTCGGACGATTGATGTCCTATTAAATCGCTCAGGTATCTGATTGAAAAAATCTTTTTTACCGGCTCTGGCTTTGTGGTTATAAGGTGCGCCAATAGCGCCCCGCTTTGTGGAGTGACCCTATGAGCACAGCCAAAGACGATATCGAGCTCGAAGAAGAATTCGTTTCCGAGGATGCCGAAGAATCGGAAGCCCCGGCAGAAGCCGCCAAGACCAACCTGACCAAGCGCCGCATCATCGACAACTACCTCGAAGAACGGCGTTTGCAGAAGCAGCTTTCCGATTACGACTTCGACCTGTAATCGGCGTCTTGCCCAGAAGCCCCGCAATTGCGGGGCTTTTTGTTTGTCCCTGTCCCGTCCTGAATAAGGTTTACACCTTTGCCCTTATTTTCAGGAGAGCTCCATGGCAGAAGGTGTACGACGTAGCCAGCGCGATTACACACAGGCTTTTAAATTGGCGGTGGTCGATCAGGTCGAAAAAGGCGAAATGAGTTACAAGGAAGCTCAGGCCCGTTATGGCATCCAGGGCCGGTCGACGGTGTTGGTGTGGTTACGCAAGCATGGTCGGCAGGATTGGAGCCAGGGGGCGTCCATTCGTACGTC
>NZ_SSOH01000063.1:0-30464 GCF_029873155.1 Pseudomonas sp. BN515
GGCGAGACCAGCACCGTCACCATCACCTTCAGCGAGGCGGTCACCGGCCTGACCACCGCTGATTTCACCGTGGCCAATGGTGTGCTGAGCAACCTCAGCAGCAGTGACGGCGGCATCACCTGGACCGCCACCCTGACGCCGACATCGGGTAATACCAGCACCGGCAACCAGATCACCCTGGACGCCTCCGGCTACACCGACGCGGCGGGCAACACCGGGGCGAACACCACCACATCCAACGCCTACGCCATCGACACCCAGCGCCCGACAGCGACCATCACCGTTGCGGACAGCGCGCTGGCGGCGGGTGAGACCAGCACGGTCACCATCACCTTCAGCGAGGCAGTCACTGGCCTGACCACCGCCGACTTCACCGTGGCCAACGGTGTGCTGAGCGGCCTTAGCTCCAGCGACGGCGGTATCACCTGGACGGCCACCCTGACGCCGACGGCGGGGACTACCAGCACCGGCAACCTGATCACGCTGGACAACACCGGTGTGCAGGACGCGGCGGGCAATACCGGGGCGAACACCACCGTCTCCAATGCCTACGCCATCGACACCGCGCGCCCGACCGCCACCATTACGGTCGCAGACAGCGCGCTGGCGGCGGGTGAGAGCAGCACGGTCACCATCACCTTCAGCGAAGCGGTCACCGGCCTGACCAGCGCCGATTTCACCGTGACCAATGGCGTGCTGAGCGGCCTTAGCTCCAGCGACGGCGGTATTACCTGGACAGCGGTACTGACACCGACGGCAGGCGTCACCTCCGCCGCCAACCTCATCACCCTGGGGGGCAACGGTTATGCCGACGCAGCTGGCAATACCGGGGCGAGTACCGCGGTCTCCAACAACTACGCCATCGATACCCGGCACCCGACCGTGGCAAGCGTCAGCGTACCGGTCGGCGTGTACTACAACGCCGGCGACACCCTGACCTTCGTGGTCAACGCCAGCGAGGTAGTGATAGTCAACGGCACGCCGCGCCTGGCCATCGACATGGGCGGCACCACCGTGTTCGCCGATTACGTGGCGGGTTCTGGCAGCAACACGCTGGTGTTCCAGTACACGGTCCGCGCGGGCGACAACGATGCCAACGGCATCGCCGTCACTGGCCTGGTGGCCAATGGCGCTACCCTGCGTGATGCCATCGGCAATTCGATGAACCTGACGCTGAACGGCGTGGGCAATACCAGCGGCGTGATCGTCGATACCACGGCTCCCAACGCCAGCGCGACGGTCGCGCCGCTCACCACTCCAGGCAGCGTGCAGTACACCGTGACCTTCGACGAGAACGTCAGCGGCATCGACCTCAGCGACTTCAACCTGGTGACTACCGGCAACGTCACCGGCACCCTGCAATCGCTGACGCAGGTAGATGGCCGGACCTTCCTGATTACGGTCAGCAATGTCGCGGGCGCCGGTACCCTCAGCCTTGCGCTGAACGCCACCGGCACCCTGATCACCGATACCGCCGGAAACGCCATGCTCAGCGGGCTTTCGGCGCAGTCCTACAGCGTGCCGCAGAGCGATGGCGATCCGGAGTTCCGCGCCAATCCGCCCGTGCTCGTGCCGGTGGAGCCAACGGTACCGTTCGACCCGGTGCAGCCCAACGTGCCGCCACCACCCTTCACTTCGCCGCTCATTCCGCCGCCGCTATTCGAGCAGCCGACCCTGGGCAGCGGCATTCCGACCCTGGGCAATATCTTCATCAACCAGGGAGCCCTGGCGCCCAGCTTCATCGCCCAGGTATTCGCCAGCAGCGATAGCTTCGGCGATGGTTCGGGCAGGGGCTTCCTCGGCTTTGGTGGTGGTGATGCCAACGTGTTCGGCAGCAGCAGCCTGTCGAGCTTCTTCGACAAGGACGTGCCGCAGGACTCTGAAGAAATGAAGCTGTTCGACGGCAAGCAATGGAAGGGCGGCTCCGGGGGGAGCGGCCAGGGCATCTTCGGAGCGCCCACGCTTGGCCAGCAGTTGCAGGACATGCAGGACAAGGAGCATCGCCAGGTCCGCGACCTGGCCATGGCACTGGGACAGATCCAGGCGGATCGCCCGCAGGTTTGAACAACAACGAATTAGAGATCTGTAAGTGCCGTGTCTAGGGGGCGGCCCAAGGATGAGCAAAGCAGCGAAGCTTTTCACCGTCAGCGTGCTGGCGCTGGCGGTCACCGGATGCGCGGTGACCAGCCAGCCTATCGACCGTAGCGTCAGCGAACAGCGTGCCCGCCAGGACATGGCGACCATGTTCAAGGACCAGGAGCCTCTCAGCGGCCCCCTGACCCTGCACGAGGCCATGGCCCGCGCCGTGAAGTACAACCTCGAGGCGCGCCTCAAGGTGATGGAAGAAGCCCTGGCCAAGCGCCAGGTGGATCTGGCCAGCTTCGACATGCTGCCGCGCATGGCGATGGAAGCGGGCTACGCCGGGCGCAACAACGTCAGCGCCTCCAGCAGCCAGAGCGTGCTGACCAATACCCAGTCCCTGGAACCGTCCACCTCCCAGGACCGCGACCGTGGCGTGGCGGACCTGACCATGGTGTGGAACGTGCTGGACTTCGGCGTCAGCTACGTCAGCGCCAAGCAGCAGGCCGACCAGCGCCTGATCGTCCAGGAGCGTCGCCGAAAGGTGGTCCACACCATCATCCAGGACGTGCGTTCGGCCTACTGGCGCGCCGTGGCCGCCGAGCGCCTGCTGAAGCAGATCGACAGCCTGATGGCCCGCGTCGACGAAGCACGTAACAGCAGCCAGCGCATGAGCAGCGAGCGCATCGGCGACCCGGTGCAGTCGCTGAGCTACCAGCGGGCGCTGATCGAAGCCACCCGCCAGCTGGAAGAACAGCGCCGCGCGCTGTCCCTGGCCAAGACCGAGCTGGCCGCACTGGTGAACCTGCCGCTGAACACCGATTTCACCCTGGCCGCGGATGACAACTACCAGGTGCCCGAGCTCAAGGTGGACATCACCCGCCTGGAAGAAGAAGCCTTGGCCAGCCGCCCGGAACTGCGCGAGCAGGACTACCAGGCACGCATCAGCGCTGCCGAAACGCGCAAGGCTATGCTGCGCCTGCTGCCGGGCCTGGAGTTCTCCGCTGGTGGCCACTACGACAGCAACTCCTTCCTGGTGAACCAGAGCTGGGCCGACTACGGCGTGAAAGTCACCTGGAACCTGTTCAACGCCATCTCTGCACCGGCCGCCATCGACGTCGCCAAGGCCGGCGAGTCAGTCGCCGCCGCGCGTCGCCAGGCCATGTCGATGGCCGTGCTGGCGCAGCTCTATGTGGCCAACGCCAACTACCACGAGGCCCAGCGCCAATTCCAGACCAGCCAGCAACTGGCCGAGCTGGACGGGCAGATCGCCGAGCAGCTGCGCAACCGCTACAAGACCCAGAGCATCGGCGAACTGGACCTGATCCAGGGTGAGCTGAACACCCTGCAGGCGCAGCTCAAGCGCGACCTGTCCTACGCTGAACTGCGCAACGCCTATGCCCAGCTGTTCGTCAGCGCCGGCGTCGACCCGCTGCCTGAATCCCTGCCGGACGACAAGCTGGCCACCATCGCCAGCGCGCTGCAGAGCAACGAGTCGCGCTGGGCGAGTGGGGATATCGGCGCCGCGAAGTAAGGCGCCAGCCGGTCGCCTGGACGTGTAGGGTGGGCTTCAGCCCACCAATGAGTGCTGTGTGAGCGAATTCATTCGCGAAGGGCTGTGCAGCGGCCCCGTAGGTTGGTGCAGAGGAATGAGGCCCAACGGTGCGCGCGGTGCATCCGCTACGTTGGGTTTCGCAAGCTCTACCCAACCTGCGAAGGCGGTGCGCGCCTTCCTGTGTGCGAATTCATTCGCGAAGGGCCGTGCAGCGGCCCCGTAGGTTGGTCCGAGGAACGAGGCCCAACGGTAAAGGGGTGAGTCCGCTGCGTTGGGCTTCGCTGCGCTCTGCGCCAACCTACGAACACGTCAGTGCCCATGCCCCTCGCCATGGCCATGTCCCTCATCTTCCGCCACTTCGGTGTCATGTCCGTGGGGAGCGCTTTCGCCACCGCCGTGCTGGTGACCGTCGCTGCTGGCCACCAGTTGGCGATAGCCGTCGGCGTCCAGTTTGGGTAGCTGCTGGAGGAACGCCACCATCCCCCAGATGTGTTCGTCGCCCATGCTTTTGCCCCAGGCGGCCATGCCGGTGGCTTTTATGCCGTGCTTGATCACCCAGAACGTGGCTGCCGGGTCGCCATTCACGCCTTGTCTGGCGAGGTTTGGCGGGGCGGGGTAGAGGGCCTGGCTGAGTTCGGTGGCTTCGACGCCCGGTGCGAGGTGGCAGCCCACGCACATGGCGTCGTAATTGCCGGCGCCGGCTCGGATCAGTTCGGCGCCGTCCAGCGGTGGTACCTGGATATGCTGCGAACGTACTTCGATGGAGCGGTCCCGCGCTGCCTTGAGGAAGGCATGCACGAGGGAATAATGCGGGTCGTCTGCGGCGACGTTCACCACGCCGCTGTAGACCACGCCGCCCACGCCGGCGGCGACCACCAGGCCGGCGAGGGCCAGGGTTTTTATTGTTCTTTTCATGGTTGGGTTCTCAGAACCAGAGGCGGATACCGGCGACGAAACGGGCTTCGTCGTTGTCTTCACCTTCTTCGCTCGCGAAGTCGGCGGTGTTGCCGTAATTGCGGTTCCAGGTCACGCCGATGTAAGGCGCAAACTCGCGGACGATCTCGTAGCGCAGGCGCAAGCCCACCTCGGTGTTGGCCAGGCCCGAGCCGACGCCGCGCTCGTGGTCGTTGCGACCATAGAGGTTCACTTCGGCCGTGGGCTGCAGGATCAACTTGTTGGTCAGCAGGATGTCGTAGTCGCCTTCCAGACGCAGCGCGCTCTGGCCGTTTTCGCCAAGGAATGCAGTGGCTTCCGCCTCGAACGCGTACAGCGCCATGCCCTGCACACCGAAGGCGGCCCAGGTTTGCGGTGAGCCCGGCTTGAAGTCCTGGCGCACACCGGCCACCAGGTCCCACCAGGGGCTGATGGCGCGGCCGTAGAGCGCCTGGACTTCCGCTTCCTCGGTCTTGCCGTTGGCGCGCTCGCCCTCGGAGCGGAACCAGAAGCGGTTGATGTCACTGCCAACCCAGCCGGATGCGTCCCAGCTCAGCACGCTGGCGTCATCGGCGTCCTGGTACTCCAGCTGGTCCAGCAGGAAGAAGCTGTTGATGCCACCTGCGTGCATCGTGTGGGGCGGCAGCTCCGGGAAGGCGGCGGCGCGGTCGGCATCGGTGGGCACGGGGATGGGCGTGCGGCTGCCGTACCCGGCGGTTTGCGCCTTCTGGCTATGGTCCATCTGGCTGTGATCCATGGTGCCGTGATTCATCTGTCCATGCCCCATGGCCTCGTGATCCATGGTTTCGGCTGCCTGCGCGCCACCAGCCGCGGCGAGGGCCGCGACCAGGGCTAGCAAGGCAGGGCGCTTGGGACTATCGATCATCGTTGCTTTCCGCCTTCGGCTTGGCGTCCTTGTGCATGGCGCCGTGATCCATCTTGCTGTGATCCATGTTCTGCATCTGGCTGTGGTCCATGCCCTGCATCTGGCTGTGATCCATCTGCCCGTGGTTCATCTGGCCATGGTCCATCTTCCCGGCCTCGCCTGCCGGAGCTTTCTGGTGGCCGGCGTGGTCGTCCTGCCCGGCCCAGGCGGCGGGCGCCAGCAGGGTGAAGGCCAGTGCGGCGGCGGTGAGGGACTTCATCGATTTGTTCATGGGGATCTCCTTCATTCGACCACACGGACTTCACGGAACATGCCCATGTCCATGTGGAACAGCAGGTGGCAGTGGTAGGCCCAGCGCCCAAGGGCGTCAGCCGTGACTCGGTAGCTGCGGCGGGTGCCGGGCGGCATGTCGATGGTGTGCTTGCGCACCAGGAAGTTGCCTGACTCGTCCTCCAGGTCGCTCCACAGGCCGTGGAGGTGGATGGGGTGGGTCATCATGGTGTCGTTGACCAGGGTGATGCGCAGGCGCTCGCCGTACTTGAGCAGCAGCGGTTCGGCATCGGCGAAGGGGATGCCGTCGAACGACCAGGAGAAGCGCTCCATGTGCCCGGTCAGGTGCAGCTCGATGGTGCGGGCCGGCTCGCGGCCGTCCGGGTCGGGGAAGGTGCTGCGCAGGTCGGCGTAGGTCAGTACGCGGCGGCCGTTCTCGCGTAGGCCGATGCCGGGGTCGGCCAGCTTCGGTGCGGGTGTCATGGTCTGCATGTCCACCAGCGGGTTGTTGGACTCCGATGCCGGATGGGACTGCATCTGGCCGCCCATCTGGGAGTGATCCATGCCCGCCATGCTGGAGTGGTCCATCCCAGCCATCTGGGAATGGTCCATGCCCGCCATCTTGGAGTGATCCATCCCGGCCATCTGGGAATGGTCCATACCTGCCATGTTGGATTGGTCCATCCCGGCCATCTTGGAGTGGTCCATCCCCTTCATGTCGCCATGCCCCATGCTGCCGTGGTCCATGCCCATGTCGGCCATGCTGATCAGCGGACGTGGGTCCGGCTGCGGTACGGGGGCGCTCAGGCCCTCGCGTACGGCCAGGGTGCCGCGGGCGTAGCCGGAGCGGTCCATGGACTGGGCGAAGACGGTGTACGCCTCCTCGCCAGCGGGCTCCACCAGCACGTCGTAGGTCTCGGCCACGGCGATGCGAAATTCATCGACGCTCACCGGTTCCACCGGCTGGCCGTCAGCGGCGATCACGGTCATCTTCAGGCCGGGGATGCGCACGTCGAAGTAGCTCATGGCCGAGCCGTTGATGAAGCGCAGGCGGATCTTCTCGCCCGGCTGGAACAGGCCGGTCCAGTTGCCGTCCGGCGCCTGGCCGTTGAGCAGGTAGGTGTAGGTGGCGCCGCTTACGTCCGCGAGGTCGGTGGGGCTCATCTTCATTTCCGCCCACATCTTGCGGTCGGCCATTGCGGCGGCCCAGCCGTCCTTGCTGACGTCATCGATGAAGTCGCCAACGGTGCGCTTGTGCTGGTTGTAGTAGTCCGACTGCTTCTTCAGCTTGGCCATCACGCGGGCCGGGTCTTCGTCGGTCCAGTCGCTCAGCATCACCACGTAGTCGCGCTGGTACTGGTAGGGCTCCGGCTCCTTCGGGTCGATCACGATGGGGCCGTACACGCCCACCTGCTCCTGCAGGCCGGAATGGCTGTGGTACCAGTAGGTGCCGTGCTGCTTCACCTGGAAGCGGTACTCGTACATGCCATCCGGGGCGATACCGGCGAAGCTGAAGCCCGGCACGCCGTCCATGTTCGCCGGCAGGATCATGCCGTGCCAGTGAATGGAGGTGTCTTCGTCCAGGCGGTTGCGCACCCGCAGGGTCACGGTGTCGCCCTCGCGCCAGCGCAGTAGCGGGCCGGGGAGGGTGCCGTTGATGGTCTTGGCGATTCGCGCCTTGCCGGTGAGGTTCACCGGCGTCTCGCCAATGAACAGGTCGAACTCGGTGCCGCTGAGCACCGTGGGCTGGCCGGGGCTGGTCACCGCCCAGACGGGCGTTTTCCACAGCCCGAGACCACCGAGTATGCCGCCGGCGGCCAGGCCTTTGACGAAGGTCCGCCGCGAGGTTTTGCACTGCATGCCGTTTCAATCCAGTCAGTCGAAAGAGGCACCGCGCAACCTGTTGTTGCACGGATCGAGTGCAAAACTGCCACAACAAAAATCGGCACGTGATTACATTTCTGTCAGCTTGCCCAAGCCTGCTGTCGACCCTTGGGCTATCGTTTCCCAACGGCAGCGGTAGGGTGCAAACCCTTGCCTGGTTCAAGGACAACCACTTCCTTTGCGGGAGACGCACCATGCCCATCCGCAACCGATTCAGTGCATTGCTGTTGGCCCTGCTGGCCTCCGGCAGCGCCCCGCTCTATGCCGCCACGGACGCCGGTATTTCCGCCGCCGAAGACGACACGCCAACCGCCGGTGTTTCCGCCGTTCCGGCGGAGGCCCCTGCGCCGGCTCCCCAAGCTGCGGCGCCGGCCGCCCAGCCCGCGACCCAGCCCGCCGCTGCCCAAGCGGTGTTCAGTGTCGAAGAACTCGACCAGATGATGGCGCCCATCGCCCTCTACCCGGATTCCCTGCTGGCCCAGGTGCTGATGGCTACCACCTATCCGGGCAACGTGGCTGACGCGGTCGCCTGGTCCAAGGCCCACCCGGATGCCAAGGGCGATGACGCCGTGAAGCAGGTGGCCAACCAGCCCTGGGACCCCAGCGTCCAGTCGCTTGTGGCCTTTCCGCAGGTGCTTGCTACCCTCGGCCAGGACCCGGCCTGGGTGCAGCGCGTAGGGGATGCCTTCCTGGCCCAGCCCAATGACGTGATGGATTCGGTCCAGCGCCTGCGTCGCCAGGCCCAGGCCGCCGGCAACCTGCAATCCAACGAGCAGCAGACGGTAACCGTGCAGGCCGCTCCGCCACCCAGCTCCACCACCACCGTGGTGCAGCCGGCCGCGAGCAACCAGACCATCGTCATCGAGCCTGCGAATCCGCAGGTGGTCTACGTACCGAGCTACAACCCGACCGTGGTCTACGGCACCTGGTCGTACCCGTCCTATCCACCCCCCTACTATCCGCCGCCGCCCAGCTACGGCTATCCCATCGCTACCGGCCTGGCGGCGGGCCTGGCCTTCGGCGTCGGCGTGGGTATCGTCAATTCACTCTGGGGCGACTGTGACTGGGGCGGCGGCGATGTCGACATCGACGTCAACAAGTACAACAACATCAACTCCAACCGGCAGATCAATCGCAACCAGAACAAGTTCGTCCACAACCCGGCCAACCGTCAGGGCGTGCCCTACCGCGACAACCTCAATCGACAGCAGAACGGTCTGCGCCTGAATGGTGGTGAGCAGCGCCAGGCCTTGCGTGGCTACGATGGCAATCGCACCGCGCAACGCCAGCGGGCCAGCCAGAGTTTGCAGCAGCGCGGCATCCAGGCCCCGGCCGCTACGAATCAGCAGGCTCGCGAACGCGCCCAGGCCGCCACTCGCGACATGCGCAATGACCCGCAGGCACGCCAGCGGGCCGAAGGCGTCCGGCAGCAGCGCCAGGCGGGCGATGCCAACCGCCAGCAGCGCCCGCGTGCGCAGAACAACCAGCAAGTGCGGCAGCAGGCACGGCAGCAAAATGCCTCTGCCCGGCAAGGGCCGCGCAATAACGCTTTTGCAGGAGCGCGACAGCCGTCGCAGACACGCGCAGCCGCAAACCGGGGGCAGGCCAGCCGGGCTTCCGCTTCGCGTCCGCACCAGTCGGCCGCCGGCCGCCAGGTACAACGTCCAGCCCACGCACCGTCTCGTGGCGGTGGTGGTCGTCGGCGCTGAAAGGAGACAGCACATGAATCGCGCAACCCGCATCTTCGCCCTTCTGTCGCTGGCCGCCTGCACCTTTGGCGTCAGCGTCAGCGCCAACGAACACTTCACGACCCCGGACGCTGCTGCCGAATCCTTCGTTGCCGCCCTCGGTACCGAGAAGGCGGACGCCGACAAGCTCGCCGCCCTGCTCGGCGCCGACTGGCAGGAGTACATCCCGACCAAGGGAATCGAGCGAAAGGACGTGGACGCCTTCATCGCCTACTACAAGGAAAAGCACGTCATCCAGACCGCCACCAAGGGCCGCGCCCATATCGTCGTCGGTAACGACCCCTGGACGCTGCCCATCCCGATCGTCCAGGGCAAGGAAGGCTGGAGCTTCGACGCCAAGGCCGGAGGCGAAGAGATTCGCCAGCGCCGCATCGGCCGCAATGAACTGGCTGCCATCCAGGCCGCCGAGGCCTATCACGACGCGCAGATGGACTACGCCGAAGTCGACCGCAATGGCGACGGCATACTCGAGTACGCGCAGAAGTTCATCAGCAGTGATGGCCAGCACGACGGCCTCTATTGGCCGGATGAGGATGGCACCGAGGAAAGCCCCCTCGGCCCGCTGTTCGGCGGCCAGACCAAGGGTGACGACTGGCACGGCTACCACTTCCGCATCCTCACCGCCCAGGGGCCTTCAGCGCCGGGCGGCACCTACAACTACATGCTGGGCAAGGCCATGAGCCGGGGCTTCGCCCTCGTCGCCTGGCCCGCCCAATACGGGGATAGCGGGGTGATGAGCTTCATGATCAGCCATGAAGGCCAGATCTTTCAGAAGGACCTTGGCCCCGACAGCGAGAAGATCGCCAAGGCCATGAAGAGTTTCGACCCTGACAGCAGCTGGGATGAAATCCAGACGCAGAGCACGCCGGGGTCGTAATCGCGCAAACGAAAAAGCCGCAGGGTGCCATGGGCACCCTGCGGCTTTTGTATAAGGTCGGGCATCCTTGCCCGCCCACGCTTAGCAGGACGCGAGCGCAGGATTCAGGTGGACGGAAGCCTTGGCTTCGGCCCGGTTGGCGGCCCACTTCACCAGCAGGCTCATCGTTACGAAGCCGAGGCAGATGAGTACCGGGTAGGCAGCCATGATTTCGGTCAGGGAGTACTTCCAGCTCAGCGGACGAGCGATACCCAGCATCGCGCCATAGAACCAGGACACCCCGGAAACGACACCCGAGAACAGCGCGAGGCTACGGGCATTGATGTCCATCTTCAGCAGGCTGCCGGCCTTGTCCATCGCAGGCATTACCACGCTGTGCAGGACCCAGCCATTGAGGGTCAGAAGAGCGACTACCAGGATCTTGGACTGCAGTTTCGGGTTGAGGAAGTACATCGCACCCTTCTGCGAGTAATCCAGCGCCAGGATGCCAATACCGGTCACCCAGAGTGCCGCCAGTGCAATCAGCACGGTCTTCTTCAGCATATGCAGGTGTTCCTTGTCGGCATCGGTCGAATCGCGGCCCTGGAACAGCTGCTTGATCATGGCGACATCACTGGTCAGCACCAGTCCGATGGCCACACAGCAAGCGATGAGGTGGGCGTATACAACGCCCATCCGGGTCAACTCCATGGTTACCGGTTGCTGAAGCGCGGAAGCAACAAGATGAAAAAGCTCCATGGTTTACCTCTTTCTAACAATTAAGGCGCTGTACTGATGCAACAGCGGCATTGGAATTATGGATTTGAGTGTTCGCCGTTGAGTGCGAACTAAGGCCCTGTTCGGGAGATGCGACATCCAGCTCAGACGTACATCTATCCTTGGCCTTTTTTCGGGACGAGAAATCCCCTGCACATGAACTCATGCACTGTGGATTCGTTCCGGATTTAGTTGGAAAAGTCAGTCCGCTATCAGTGGTGTTGATAGCAGGTCGCGTCCTGATCGCCGGGGAATAATAATCGCAACATCTGGATTTTGCTCAAAAAGTGATCAAAATGCCGACCGGCGGCAGTGTTGGCGACGGTTATAACGGCCCCGCAAAAGTGATGAATCGCCTCTAAACCGGTGGTTTCCGAAAGCCATGCAGACCTTGTGGACAATTCGGAATCTTGATGATCGGTAGGTGGTAAATCAGTCATCTAATGGCCTAAGTGCCATTGTTATCGGTGGGGTTTGCTCGGGGGGGAGCGAAGCGATGCCCTTCGACCAGGGGGCGAATGGCTATCCATATCTGCGGTTTTCCGCCGCATTGCTCCCTACTCGGTGCACCGCCAACATCAGGTTTCGATTCTGGAGGCTCGCTATGGAAAGCAATGGTTGGTTGCTGTTGGCCGCTTCGGGCACGTTCCTCGCCGCTGCGCTGCACGTCGCTTGCATCTTTTTCGGTCCAGCCTGGTACGACGCCATGGGGGCTGGCGAACGGATCGTCCGCTGGTCGCGCGAGGGCCATTGGAAGCCAACGCTGATCACCAGCGCGATCACCTTCATGCTCGTGATCTGGGCACTGTACGCACTGGCCGGCGCAGGAATGCTCCCCGCCGTGCCGGCCACGCGCTTCGTATTGTCCGCGATCACCGCCATCCTGCTGTTGCGCGGGATGGCAGGCCTGGCCCTTGCCCGATTCAGACCCGGCTACAACGGCGCCCGCTTCTGGATCGTCAGTTCGGCGGCCTGCCTGGTGCTCGGCGGTCTGTACCTGGTCGGTACCCTTCAGGCCTGGCCCCGGTTGTAGGAACGGGCCTTCACCGTACGTCGCCCAGGCCCCTTCCGCCGACGTAAGGCGGCTACAGAATCGGGGCGGAATTGGTCAAAAACTATACTGAGAGTGCGGGGGTGAAACTGGGGGGACCATTCAGGAGGGCTCGCCATGCGTATCCTCAAGCTCCTCATCCTCTTGCTGGCCTGCGCCACCAGCGGCCAGCTCCTCGCCCAACAACCCTGGACTTCCACCAGCAGCTCCGGCGAAACCCTGCTCGCCTGGAACGGCGGCGGCCATGGCGGCGGGAGACACTTCAACGGTCATCGCCACGGCTACGGGCACAGGCACTTCTACGGCCATCGCGGTTACTACCGCCACGATCCGCGCGTCATCTACGTCCCGCGTTACTACGACAGCTACTACATGGGCTACCGGCCGTACTACTACCAGCGGTACGGCAGTCCGCGGATCGTCATCCAGTACTACGACCCGAGGCGGGGGATATTCGTGGGATCTGACTTTGGCGGTTACTGATCAGGAATCCGAACTGCTGGCTGGCGCGTGCTGGCCGCCAGAGGCGTAACAGAAGGGATTAGCCGGCGCCGTTTCCGAGCCTACTTTGCAGACGCCAGATAGTGCGCCACCAGCGCATTGGCATGACCATGACCCATGCCGTGCTCGGTCTTGAGCCAGGCCACCATCTCCATGTGCTTCTTGCCGCTGAGGGTTCCCAGCAGATTCAGCCAGTGGGTGATGGGTTGTCCGTATTTTTTCTCGATGGAGGGGAAGTACGAGGCGGGTCCCTTTACCTGGCCATCTTCGGGCATGGTGAAGCTCCTTTGGGGGGTATAAGCCGCCATTACGTTAGCTCAGGTTGGAGCCTGGCGCTGGCAATTGGCAGGAGGGACTTTCGGTGTTCAACGGGGGGGTATAGAGGGGAAAAGCAGGCGCCGCCGGGCGACGGCGCCTTGGGGAAGCATCAGTCCTGACGGCTGGTGACTTCCAGCAGGTGATAACCGAACTGGGTTTTCACCGGGCCTTGCACCACATTCAGCGGGGCGCTGAAGACGACGGTGTCGAATTCCTTGACCATCTGGCCGCGGCCGAAGGAGCCGAGGTTGCCGCCGTCGCGGCTGGAGGGGCAGGTGGAATGCTGCTTGGCGATTTCGGCGAAGTCGGCGCCGGCTTCGATGGCGGCCTTCAGTTCGTTGCACTTGGCTTCGCTGGAAACCAGGATGTGGCGGGCGGTAGCGCGTGCCATGGTGGGAGTACTCCTCTTTCGTTGAGGCGCCAGAGACTAGCGGAATTGACAGGTGAATCAAGGTGCTTGGTCGGCGCGCGTTCGCGGATCGGTTAGCGAATGAATTCGCCCCCACAGGGCGTAGGGTGCGCTGTTTGTTCAGCCGGGGGATATAGGTAACAGGTGTCGGGAGACATAGGTAACGCATCCAGGCTCGCAGAGTTCACAGGTAAACCGGTAACTCAGGACGCAGTTTCCCGGGTTCAATTGAATTCGCTCACGCAGGAAAGCGCGGCCATGTCGCTTTTCACCCGATTAGCGTGGTTGATGCTTTCCAGCGGCTGGCGGGCGGCGAGGACATCGAGGTACGGGCGCTGATATTCCGCAGGCCTGGGTTGCTGGCCGTTGCGGATCGCGAGCACCTGCTCGTAATGGCGCGTGTAGCGCTCGTCGCCGGTGACCGCGCAGGTGCGGGCCAGGCGGGTGAGATCGTTGGAGCTTTATCGCAGTTCATCGGCCAGCAGGTAGGACTGGTAACGGTTCTCCTGGCGTTCGCCAGGGCTTCGCTGGTTATTGATGAGCAGCACCAGCCGGCAGAGGATGGCGGTGGAAATCGTTGACCACTAAGTCAGGGATGGCAATGGGCCGCGGCGCATGGCGTTATGCCCGCGCCGTCTTGGAACGTGCCTCGGCAATGAGCCAGTCGCTGAGTTCGCGCAGTTGCGGGCTTGGGGCCGGGCGTTCGGGGTAGACCAGGAAGTAGGCGCCGCCGGTGGGAACCTTGAGATCGAAGGGTGCCACCAGGCGGCCGGTCGCGAGGTCTTCGCCGATCAGCGCCCAGTCGCCCAGGGCTACGCCACTGCCTTGGGCGGCGACGGAGAGGGCCAGATCGAGGGTGTCGAAGTGATGCCCGCTGCCGAGCTTGTCGAGGGTGGCTCCGGCGGCCCGGAGCCAGGTTTTCCAGTCTTCGTCATCGCGGGTCGGGTGAAGCAGGGTGTGCCTGGCCAGATCGGCAGTGCTGGTCAGTGGCACCGGACCATCCATCAGTTGCTGGGAGCACACGGGAGTGAGCTGTTCATCGAACAGGTGGTGGGCGACCTGCGCGATGCCGGGCTGGGTGCCGTAGATCACCGCGGCGTCGAACTCTTCACGGCGAAAATCCACGCCGTATTGCACGGTGGTGGTCAACTCCACCGGCACGTCCGGGCGTTCAGCCTGCCATTGCATCAGGCGCGGCAGAAGCCAGCGCATCACGCAGGTGGGGGCCTTGAGTTGCAGCGCTTCGCGCTTCGCGCCGACCTGTTCGACGGCTTCATCGATCAGGTTGAAGACCTGCTGGATGCGAGGCAGCAGTTCACGCCCCTGTGGGGTGAGGCTGAGCCCCCGTGCCTGGCGCTGGAACAGTGGGTAGCCCAGGTGGCTTTCGAGCCCTGAAATCTGTCGGCTTACAGCGCCCTGCGTGAGGTGCAGCAGTTCGGCGGCGCGGGTGAAATTGCAGCACTGGGCGGTGATCAGGAAGGTATGCAGGGCGGGCAGGGGAGGCAGGCGTTTCATTGTATGAGCCATGACGTTAGGGCATGGCTAGTATGACGATTTTTGCCTTGTCAGGTACACCGCTCGACGGCTCAATAGGCGCTAGTTGTGGTCCTCCAGCCGGTTCTTGTTCCTTGCGCAGGGAGTGGCCGCCATCAGTTTCTCTCATGGAGCCCATACAATGTCGAATACCCTCCCGACCTTCCCCGAGACCCTGGCCGGCATTTATATCAACGGCCAATGGCTGCCCGGTGGCACCGTGCTGGATGTGGTGAATCCGTCTACCGAAGAGCACCTGGCGAGCATCGGCACCGGTGATGCCAATGACGTCGACCTGGCCGTGCAGGCTGCCAGCCAGGCGTTCCCGGCCTGGGCACGTAGCAGCGGCGCCGAGCGTGGTGCGGTGCTGCGCCGCATCGCCGAAGGCGTACGCCGGCGTCGTGAAACCCTGGTCCAGCTTCAGTCGCTGAACAACGGCAAGCCGCTGTTCGAAGCGGCCATCGACGTCGATGACGTGATCGGCACCTTCGAGTACTACGCCGGCCTGGCCGAAGGCCTGGACGCCCAGCAGGACCGTCCGGTGGAATTGCCGACCGAAGACTTCGCCGCTCGCCTGCGCCGCGAACCCATTGGTGTGGTGGGCCTGATCGTGCCGTGGAACTTCCCCATGGTGACCACCGCCTGGAAACTCGCCCCGGCACTGGCAGCTGGTTGCGCCGTAGTGCTCAAGCCTTCTGAAGTGACGCCGCTGCCGGAGCTGGAGCTGGCGCGCATCATCGCCGAGGCCGGCCTGCCGGCAGGCGTGCTCAACATCGTGTGTGGCACCGGCCTGGCGGTGGGGGCACCGCTGTCCTCCCATCCCCAGGTGGCCAAGGTGTCCTTCACCGGCAGCAACGCGGTTGGCGTGCAGGTGATGCAGCGCGCGGCGGAAACCGTGAAGGGCATCAGCCTGGAGCTAGGTGGCAAGTCGTCGCTGCTGGTGCTGGAAGACGCGGACCTGGAGTTGGCCGTCGAACTGGCCTGCGGTGGTTCCTTCTTCAACGCCGGGCAGATGTGCTCGGCCACTAGCCGCGTGCTGGTGGCAGAACCCCTGGCGGCCGATTTCCTCGCCCTCGTGCAGGCTCGCGCTGAAGCGATCCAGGTGGGTGAGCCCTTCAGCGAAGGTGTGGAGATGGGTGCCCTGGTGAATCAGGCCCAGTACCAGCGCGTGCGCGGCCACATCGAGCGTGGCATCGCTTCCGGCGCGCGCCTGGTGTGTGGCGGTGGGCGTCCGGCTGAGCTGGAACGCGGTTTCTTCCTCAAGCCCACCGTGTTCGCCGATGTACCCAGGGACAGCGCCCTGTGGAACGAGGAAATCTTCGGACCGGTGCTCTGCGTGCGCAGTTTCTCCACCGAGGAAGAGGCTATCGCCCTGGCCAACGACACCCAGTTCGGCCTGGTGGCCAGCGTGGTGAGCCGTAACCTCGATGCCGCCGAGCGCGTGGCCAACACCCTGCAGGCCGGCATGGTGTGGGTCAACTCGCCGCAGGTGATCTTCCCGCAGACCGCCTGGGGTGGTTACAAGCAGAGCAGCATCGGCCGCGAACTCGGTCCGTGGGGCCTCTCCTCCTTCCAGGAAATCAAGCACGTGGTACGGGCGGTCTGACGCCGCCCTCCTTGCGGGGGCGATCTCGTAGGCGCGATTTCCCTGTAGGGGCGAATTCATTCGCCAAGCAGGCCGCAGGCCTGCCCGACGGAACAGCAGGGGCCGCTGCGCGCCCCTTGGTGAATGAATTCGCCCCCACAAGTAGCGCCATGAATCCCGACAAAGCCGCCTTCTGGCGGCTTTGTCATGTCTGGGCCACAGCCATGCATTCAGGACATGGCTCCGATGACGAATTTTCGATTGTTGCGTCCCCTGGCGCGCCGCAGGATGACCGCGCCGGCCACTTCGCTGCCGTAGCTCCATACAAAAACAATAGGAGTCCTCAATGGGCGAGCATGATCTGAGCAGAAGAAATTTCATCAAGACGGTAGGTGTCGCTTCGGTGGCTGCTGCCACCCTGTCGATGCCCTTCATCCGGGCCAGTGCCAGTGACACCCGTTTCCAGGGCAAGACCTTGCGTCTGCTGACCTGGTCGGACGACACCGGGCTCGCGGCGCTGCGCAATATCGCGGCCACTTTCGAGGCCAAGACAGGCGCCAAGGTGATCGCCGACCGCACCGGCAGTACCTCGGAAATGGTCGCCAAGCTGAAAGCCGGTGGTGATCGCCCGCAGTACGACATCATCACCCTCGCCGGGGTGGGCGCCGAAGGCCTGGCCAGCGCCGGGCTGCTGGAGAAACCCGACCTCAATCGCATTCCCAACCTCAAGGACGTGCCTGCCCAGTACCAGACTGGCGCCAACGGCCACGGCATCGGCTACCTGCTGTGGTGCAACAGCCTGGTGTACAACACGCGCACCGTGAAGGACGTGCCGGACAGCTACGCCGCGCTCTGGGACCCGGCCTACGAAGGCCGCCTGTTCCTGCCGCCGCCGAACTGGACCGAAGCCATGGACCTGATCATCATCGCGGCCAAGCTGGCCGGTGGTGATGTGCATAACATCGAGCCGGGCTTCAAGAAGCTGGAAGAGCTGAAGGACCGCGTGATGACCCTGGGCGAAAACCCCAACCAGATCGCCGAGCTGTTCCGCACCAACTCGCTGGATATGGGCGGTCTCTACGCACCGGCGTTCTTCCCCAAGCAGATCCGCGATCCTGCCTACAGCCTGGGCGCCACCTTCGGCATGAAGGAAGGCTTCTACACCGACCTGATGCTCTCGGTAATGCCCAAGCACCGTCCGGGCGATACCGACCTGGCGTATGCCTTCCTCGACCATTCGCTGGACCCGCTGGTGCAGGGCAAGATGGCCGAAGACATCTTCAACGGTCCGGTCAACGCCAAGGCGATCATCTCCCCCGAGGCGCGCAAGAGCCCCTTCATCCTCACGCCGGAGCAGATCGCAGAGAAGGCGATCATGCACGACAACGCCTTCCTCGCTACGGTCCATGACCAGTGGATTCGCCGCTACACGGAAATCTTCTCTTCCTGATGCAGCCACGGCACCTGCCGTGAGTCGCGCCGGGCGGCTGGCCTTCGGCCGTCCGCCTGGGCGCGTGATTTCCCTGTTCTGACGAGACGAGCGATATGGAACACATTGATCTGACCGAACCGGTCGGCGCGGCACCGCTGCGCCCGGCGAAGGCGGTTTCTCCTACTGTGCGGGCATGGCTCTTCCTTACCCCTTCGATGCTGTTCCTGGCTGTACTGGTGGCCGCCAGCCTGCTGGTGCTGCGCATGAGCATCGGCGAGAAGGGGGCGGAGTGGAGCGGGTTCAGTCTGGCCAGCTATGCCCAACTGGCCGAACCCTACTACCTGAAGTCCCTGTTGCTGACCCTGCGCCTGGCGCTGTTCAGCGCGCTGATCGCGGTGGCCCTGGCGATTCCGGTGGGCTACTGCATGTCGCGTCTGCAGTCGCCTTTCCTGCGTCGGGTGTTCCTGGCCGCGGTGCTCCTGCCGTTGCTGGTGAATCTGCTGCTGCAAAGCTACGGCTGGCTGGTGATCCTCGGTCCCGCGGGCATGCTCAACCAGGCCCTGATGGGACTGGGGTTGATCGACCGCCCGATGATGCTGCTCTACAACCAGACCGGCGTGTTGATGGGCCTGGTGCAGACGGCCTTCCCCCTGGCGGTGCTGCCGATCGCCAGCGCCATGCGCGGCGTGTCGCGCACCTACGAAGAGGCCGCCGCGACCCTGGGCGCCAGCCGCGTGCGGGTCTTCTGCCAGGTGGTGTTGCCGATGAGCCTGCCGGGCATCTTCACCGGCGCCACCCTGGTGTTCGCCTACAACGCCAGCAGCTTCGTGGTGCCGCTGCTGCTCGGTGGGCGGCGCGTGCCGATGCTGGCGGTGATGGTGCATGACCAGATCGCGCCGCTGATGAACTGGCCCGCGGCCTCCGCCGCCGGTGTGGTGCTGATCGTGACCACCCTGGCGATCATGACTTTCTCCGAGTACGTCACTGGCCGTCGCCGCCGCATGCTGGAGGCTTCGCAATGAGCAATCCTTTCCGTTCCCACGCGGCGCTACCGGGGGAAACCGGCCGCTTCGCGATGATTCTTTCCGGCATCATCCTGTTGCTGGCGGTGTTGCCGATCCTGACGATGATCGTGATGTCCTTCAGCGGCGCGTCGAACCTCGATTTCCCGCCGTCGAGCTACAGCCTGCAATGGTACGAGGCAGCCTGGCGCACCTTCGTTTCGCCTGACGCCAGCGACGTGCTGAGTCTTGGGCAGGCGCTGACCACCAGCCTGCTGGTGTCCTGCCTGACGATGGTGCTGGCGACGTTGGTGGCGGTGCCGGCGTCCTACGCGCTGACCCGCTGCGAGTTCCGTGGCAAGGGCGTGGCGCTGCAACTGATGTCGCTGCCCTTGGTGTTCCCGATGGTGGTACTGGGCCTGGCGCTTTTGCTGGTATTCGACAGCCTGCCGTTCCACATGGATACCTCGCGGCTGGTGATCGCCCACGTGATCCTCGCGCTGCCCTTCGTGGTGAAGAACTGCACGGCGGCGATGGTTTCCATCGGCACCGAGGTGGAGGAGGCCGCGCAGATGCTCGGCGCCTCGCCGCTACGGGCGATCCGCGACGTTGTCGTGCCGCTGATGCGCTCGGGCATCCTGGCCGGGATGCTGCTGGCCTTCATCGTGTCGTTCAACGAGTTCACCGTTACCTACTTCCTCTACAACATCGATGTGATGACCGTGCCGATCTGGATGTACAGCCGCACCGTGTCGTCCCTCGATCCCACCGTATTTTCCTTTGCCGTGCTGATCGTGCTGATCGACTTTGCCCTGATCTGGGCGCTGGAGAAGCTGGTTGGCGATGGCGGCGTGTCTTTCTGAATCGAGGTGAAGCATGTCTGGACTGATTCTGCAAAAAGTCGAAAAGCGCTACGGCTCCATCTGTGCCGTGACGGACGTAAACCTGCACCTGCCGGAGGGCAAGCTGGTGTGTTTCCTCGGCCCATCGGGTTGCGGCAAGACCACGCTGCTGCGGATGATCGCCGGCCTCGAAAGCCTGAGCTCCGGGCAGATCCTCCTGGATGGCAAGAACATCGGCTACACGCCGGCGCACCAGCGCAACTTCGGCATGGTGTTCCAGTCCCTGGCGCTGTTCCCGCACATGACGGTGGGCGAGAACATTGCCTACCCGTTGCGCCTGCGCAATGTGTCCAAGGCCGAGCAGCAGGCGAGGGTGGCCGAGCTGCTGCAGATGATTCAGCTGCAGGAAATGGTGGACCGCCCGGTGTCGCGGCTTTCCGGCGGGCAGCGGCAGCGTGTGGCCATTGCCCGCGCCATCGCCTCGCACCCCAAGCTGCTGCTGCTGGATGAGCCCCTGTCGGCGCTGGACGCCAAGCTGCGCGAGTCGATGCAGATCGAGATCCGCCAGCTGCAGCAGCGCCTGAACATCACCACCATCATGGTTACCCACGACCAGCGTGAAGCCATGACCATGGCCGACATCGTGGTCGTGCTCGGCGAGCACCGGGTGCAGCAGGTGGGCACGCCGATCGAGATCTACCGCAACCCGGCCAACGAGTTCGTCGCCGATTTCATCGGCACCGGCAACATTTTCCCGGCCACCGCTCTGGGCAGTGGGCGCGTGGGCCTGCCCGGCGGCGCAGCGTTCCAGGCGCCGATCTGCAACAGCATCCAGGCCGGCGCGCCGATCAAGCTGCTGGTGCGCCCGGAAGACTTGCAGCTGTCCGCGCCTCACGCCGGCGGGGCCAACAGCGTGCCGGGTACGGTGACCTTCGTGCGGGATATCGGCGCCACCATCGAGACCACGGTGGAGTGCTCCGGTGTTTCCCTCACCGCGCTGACCACACCCTGCCAGGACATTGGCCTGGCCATCGGCAATCCGGTGGCGGTGACCATTCCGGAGCATGCCTGCCGGGTGCTCTCGGCATGAGTCATGACGTGCTGTTTGGCCATTGGCCTCGATCAGCGTCAGGCGCACACTGGCGGGTGAACCTGGAAATGGAGTGCTGATCATGGACCTTCAACTACAAAACCGCAGTGCCCTGGTGTGCGGCGGCAGCTCCGGGTTGGGTTTCGGCGTAGCCGAGGCCCTGGCCAGGGAGGGCGTACGGGTCTGCCTGCTGGCGCGCAACCTGTCGAAGCTGGAGCTGGCGGTGGAACGCATCCGCAAGGAGGGCGGTGAGGCCCAGGCGGTCGCGGTGGACCTGAACGATCTGGGGGCTGTGGATATGGCCATCGAGCAGGTCGTGGCGGCCATCGGGGCGCCGGACATCCTCGTGGCCAACAACGGCGGGCCGCCGCCCATCAATGCCGTGGATTTCGACCCGCAACTCTGGCACCGCCAGCTGGACGCCATGCTGCTGAGCTCCATGGCCCTGGTGAATGCCTTCCTGCCGAGCATGCGTCAGCGGCGCTTTGGCCGAATTCTGATGATTTCGTCCACCAGCGTGGTGGAGCCCATTCCCGGCCTGGTGCTCTCCAGCGCGCTACGCGCGGCTCTGGCCAACTGGGCCAAGACGCTCTCAGCCGAAGTGGCCGCCGATGGTGTGACGGTGAATACGCTGATGCCCGGCTCCTTCTGGACCGAGCGCACCGAATCCCTGACGTTGCGCGCCGCCGAACGCAGCGGCACGCCAGTGGCGAGCCTGATGGCCAAGGAACAGGCGGCGATTCCGGTGGGGCGCTATGGCGCGACCGAGGAGTTCGGCGCGGTGGCGACTTTCCTCGCCAGCCCGCTTGCCAGCTATGTCACCGGGGCGCTGATTCCGGTGGATGGCGGAGTGCTCAAGGGGTGACTCTGTTTCGCGAATGAATTCGCTCCCACAAGAAGGCGCCGTGCCAACCTGTGGGAGCGAATTCATTCGCGATGAGGCCGCGAGCGGCCCTTATGAACTCACCACGCGCAGGACGGCTCGAAACTGTCGGCCCGCGCCATCGCCCACATGCGTTCGTAGAAGTCCGCCTCGATCTTGTCCTTGAGCAGGTCCCCCGGCTTGAGAAAGACGTGGATCTGCGAGAACAGGCGAATCTCCTTGTCCGAAACGCGCCGCACCAGGTGGCGGGGTTCGAGTTGGTTGGGGTGATCCAGGCCGGCAGCGGCGAGCATTTCGGCCAGGGCCTTCAGCGTATTGCGGTGGAACATCTGCACCCGTTGGGCCTTGTCCGGTACCACCAGGGCGCGCTGGCGCAGCTTGTCCTGGGTGGCGACGCCGGTGGGGCATTTGTTCGTGTGGCACGACTGCGACTGGATGCAGCCAATGGCGAACATGAAGCCCCGCGCCGAGTTGGCCCAGTCGGCACCGATGGCCAGTACGCTGGCAATGTCGAAGGCACTGATGATCTTGCCGCTGGCGCCCAGTTTGATCTTGTCCCGCAGATTCAACCCCACCAGGGTGTTGTGCACGAACAGCAACCCCTCGCGCAGCGGCACGCCGATGTGGTCGGTGAATTCCAGCGGGGCTGCGCCGGTACCGCCTTCCTTGCCGTCGATCACGATGAAGTCGGGAAGGATGCCGGTTTCCAGCATGGCCTTGGCGATGCCCATGAATTCCCACGGATGGCCGAGGCAGAACTTGAAGCCCACCGGTTTGCCGCCTGACAGCTCTCGCAGCTTCGCAATGAACTGCATCATCTCGATGGGGGTGGAGAAGGCGCTGTGGCGGGAGGGTGAAATGCAGTCCTCGCCCATCGGCACGCCTCGGGTGAGGGAGATTTCCTCGGTGACCTTGTGCTTGGGCAGGATACCGCCGTGACCGGGCTTGGCGCCCTGGGAAAGCTTGATTTCGATCATCCGCACCTGGGGGCTGCGCGCCTGGGTGGCGAAGCGTTCCGGGTCGAACTGGCCGTCGCTGGTACGACAGCCGAAGTAGCCGCTGCCCAGTTCCCAGACCAGGTCGCCGCCGTTCTCGCGGTGGTAGGGGCTGATGCTGCCTTCGCCGGTGTCGTGATAGAAGTTGCCGAGCTTGGCGCCACGGTTCAGCGCGCGGATGGCGTTGGCGCTGAGGGAGCCGAAGCTCATGGCCGAGATGTTGAAGACTGAGGCTGAATAAGGCTGGGTGCACTGCGGCCCGCCCACGACCACGCGGAAGGCGTTCGGGTCGCTGAGCGGCGCCGGGCGCATGGAATGGCCGATGAATTCGTAGCCGGATTTGTAGACGTCGATCAGCGTGCCGAAAGGTTTGTCGCCCCCTTCGTTCTTGGCCCGCGCATAAACCAGCGAGCGCTGGGCGCGGGAGAAGGGCAAGCGGTCGTCATCGGCTTCCAGCAGGTACTGGCGAATCTCCGGGCGGATGCCTTCGACCAGGTAGCGGATGTTGCCGAGGATGGGATAGTTGCGTCGCACGGCATGGCGCGACTGCATCAGGTCGAAAACCCCCAGCGCACTCAGCACGGCACCCAGCAGGGTGAGTGGCCAGACCCAGTCGTGGTCGGTGAAGGGCAGGCTGAAGAGTGTGAACAGCACGCAGAAGGCGAAGAAGGCGTAACGGCTCAGCAGCGAAAGGCTCATGCGGACTCCTTGTTTGCAGGTACCGGCACAGCGTAGTGCGAATGCGCGGGAATTGCCTTGCCGGGGCTCAAGATCGGGATTCCTGGGCGCTCCCTGTAGGTTGGTCTGAGGAACAAAGCCCAACACAGCAAGGTTGGACTACGCATCGTTGGGCCTCGCTGCGCTCGGACCAACCTACGGTTTGCAGTCGTGAATGAACGCGTTCTCTTAAACAAAAAAAGCCCGGCATTTGCCGGGCTTCGAGGTTTTGTAGCGAGTTTTGATCAGCTTACGCGTTGGGCTTGCGGCAGGCGGTCGGAACCCCCTTCAGCAACGCGGAAGGCATTGGTGCGATCGGAGCCGCTTTCGGCGATGCGGTTAGCGCCAGTACGGTCGGAACCACCTTCGGCGATTCGGTTGGCGCCGGTGCGGTCGGAACCACCTTCGGCGATGCGGCTGGCGCCAGTACGGTCGGAACCGCCTTCAGCGATGCGGTTAGCGCCAGTGCGGTCGGAGCCACCCTCGGCGATACGGTTGGCGCCGGTGCGGTCGGAACCGCCTTCGGCGATGCGGTTGGCTCCGGTGCGGTCGGAACCACCTTCGGCAACGCGATCCAGCACCATGTAGCCTTCAGCAACAACCGGCTCGATGGTCTGGGAGGAGGACGGCAGAGCGAAAACAGAGCTGCTCAGGGTGGCGATGAACAGTGCGGCGATGGCTTGAGTTTTCATGGTCTGGGCTCCTCGAAGGGGGGGTGGAAACTGGGTACGGAGCCAATCTTACGGATGGGTGAATGATTAAAAAGTGATCACGCCCGATAGAGACCATCAACGCCGTTGATGGTTGGTTTATTCCTTTTGCATCAATGGCTTGTGTTGTTTGATCCACCGTGGGTGGCCGAACCAGACTCCGATGGTGGACCGATGGAGCGTGGTTCACCCTACAAATGCTTGAGTGCCGGAAAAAGAAAACGGCCCGCGAGGGGCCGTTTCCTGTACAGCGAGGTCGTCAGCCGCCGAGGTAGGCGTCGCGGACCTTGGGGTCGTTGAGCAGGTCATCGCCGCTGCCCTGCATGACGATGCGTCCATTCTCCAGCACGTAGCCACGGTCGGCCAGCTTGAGCGCCTGGTTGGCGTTCTGCTCCACCAGGAAGACGGTCACGCCGTCCTTACGCAGCTGTTCGATGATGTCGAAGATCTGCTGGATGATGATGGGCGCAAGGCCGAGGGACGGCTCGTCGAGCAGCAGCAGCTTGGGCTTGCTCATCAGCGCACGGCCGATGGCGAGCATTTGCTGTTCGCCGCCGGACATGGTGCCGGCGCGCTGCTCGAAACGCTCCTTCAGGCGCGGGAACAGGTGCAGCACCTTGTCCATTTGCTCCTGGTAGTCGCCCTTTTCGGTGAAGAAGCCGCCCATGGCCAGGTTCTCTTCGACGGTCAGGCGGGCGAACACGCGGCGGCCTTCCGGCACGACGGCGATGCTCTTGCGCATGATGTCGTAGGACTCCTGGCCAACCAGCTCTTCGCCCTCATAGCGAATGCTGCCGCTGGCCGCGCGCGGCGAGCCGCACAGGGTCATCAGCAGGGTCGACTTACCGGCACCGTTGGCACCGATCAGGGTGACGATCTCGCCTTTCTTCACATCCATGCTGACGCCGTGCAGCGCCTGGATCTTGCCGTAGAAGGTGGAAACCTTGTCGAAAGTAAGCATGGCTCAGGCCTCCCCCAGATAGGCTTTGATCACGTCGGGGTTGTTGCGGATCTGCTCCGGCGTGCCGTCGGCCAGGGGGGTGCCCTGGTTGATCACATAGATGTGGTCGGAAATGCTCATCACCAGCTTCATGTCGTGCTCGATCAGCAGCACGGTCACGTTGTGCTCGTTGCGCAGCATCGCGATCAGCGCCTTGAGGTCGTCGGTCTCTTTCGGGTTGAGACCAGCGGCCGGCTCGTCGAGCATGAGGATGCGCGGGCGCGTCATCATGCAGCGGGCGATTTCCAGGCGACGTTGCTGACCGTAGGCCAGGGTGCCAGCCGGGCGGTTGGCGAAGTCGGTCAGGTTGACCTTCTCCAGCCAGTGGGCGGCGTAGTCCATGGCCTCGCGTTCGCTCTTGCGGAAGCCCGGAGTCTTCAAGAGGCCGGCGAGGAAGTTGGTGTTGAGGTGGCGATGCTGGGCGACCAGCAGGTTCTCCACCGCAGTCATTTCCTTGAACAGGCGGACGTTCTGGAAGGTCCGGACCACGCCCTTGCGAGCGATCTTGTGGCCCGGCAGGGCTTCGATCTGCTCGCCATCCAGGCGGATGCTGCCGGAAGTCGGCTGGTAGAAGCCGGTCAGGCAGTTGAACACGGTGGTCTTGCCGGCGCCGTTCGGGCCGATCATGGAGACGACTTGTTTTTCCTGAACGGTCAGACCCACCCCGTTGACGGCCAAGAGGCCGCCGAAGCGCATGGTGAGACCGCTTACTTCGAGAATCGCGCGGCTCATTGTTTCAGCTCCAGGTGGGGACGTTGCATCGGCAGCAGACCTTGCGGGCGCCAGATCATCATCAGCACCATCAGGGCGCCGAACATCAGCATCCGGTACTCGCTGAACTCACGCATGAGCTCGGGCAGCAGGATCATCACGATGGCCGCGAGGATCACACCCAACTGGGAACCCAGGCCACCCAGCACGACGATGGCGAGGATGGTCGCCGATTCGATGAAGGTGAAGGACTCGGGCGTCACCAGGCCCTGGCGTGCGGCGAAGAAGCTGCCGGCAAAGCCCGCGAAGCAGGCGCCCAGGGTGAAGGCGGAGAGTTTGATGATGGTGGGGTTCAGACCCAGTGCACGGCAGGCGATCTCGTCTTCGCGCAGGGCTTCCCAGGCACGGCCGAGCGGCATGCGCAGCAGGCGGTTGATCACGAACAGGGCCAACAGGGCCAGCAGCAGGGCGACCAGGTAGAGGAAGACCACCTTGTTCACCGAGTTGTAGGCAATGCCGAAGTACTCGTGGAAGGTCTGCAGGCCTTCTTCGGCGCGACGCTCGAAAGACAGGCCGAAGAGGGTCGGCTTGTCGATGTTGCTGATGCCGTTCGGACCGCCAGTGAGCCAGGTCAGGTTACGCAGCAGGATACGGATGATCTCGCCGAAGCCCAGGGTCACGATGGCTAGGTAGTCACCACGCAGGCGCAGCACCGGGAAGCCGAGGATGAAGCCGAAGAAGGCTGCCATCAGGCCGGCGATCGGCAGGCACACCCAGAAACCCAGGCCGTAGTAGTGCGAGAGCAGCGCGTAGCTGTAGGCACCGACGGCGTAGAAGCCGACGTAACCCAGGTCCAGCAGGCCCGCCAGGCCGACCACGATGTTCAGGCCAAGGCCGAGCAGTACGTAGATCAGGATCAGGGTGGCGATGTCCACCGCGCCGCGAGAGCCGAAGAACGGCCAGACCAGGGCGACCACGATCAGGCCGAGGATGACCCAGCGCTGGGTGGAGGGCAGGGTGAGGAAGTTCGCGGTGCCCTTCGACATGCTCGGCAGCTTGGGCGCGGAGGCCCAGGCGCCCTGTACCTTGTCGCGCATCATCTGCCAGATGAACATGGCCACGGCGCACGCCGCGATAGCCAGCAGGGTCGGGGTGTTGGCGCCGGTGACCACCAGGCCCACGCCGACGACGCTGAGTTTCAGGCCGAGGACGGGGTAGGCGACGGCCAGCACCAGGAGGGCGCTGAAGAACGCCGTTTTGAGTCGAGTATTCATACCTTCTCCACCTCCGGACGGCCAAGGATGCCGGTCGGCCGGAACAACAGGACCAGAACCAGCAGGCTGAAGGCCACGACGTCCTTGTACTGGTCGCCGAAGATGTCGGCGCCGAAGGCCTCGGCCACACCCAGCACCAGGCCGCCGAGCATGGCGCCCGGAATGCTGCCGATGCCGCCGAGTACCGCTGCGGTGAAGGCCTTGATACCGGCGAGGAAGCCGATATGCGGGTTGATCACGCCGTATTGCATGCCCAGCAGCACCGCGGCCACGGCGGCCAGGGTGGCGCCGATGACGAAGGTCAGGGCGATGATGTTGTTGGTGTTGATGCCCAGCAGGTTGGCCATCCTGATGTCTTCGGCGCAGGCGCGGCAGGCACGGCCCAGGCGCGAACGGGAGATGAACAGGGTGAGGCCGTACATGACCAGGAAGGTGACCACGAAGATCAGGATCTGCATGTAGGAGATCACCACGCCATTCATGGTGCTCTCGCCAAGCACGAAGTTACCCGGAATCAGGTTGGGAATCGCCTTGTCCTTGGAGTCCTGGGTCAGGAGTACTTCGTTCTGCAGGAAGATCGACATGCCGATCGCGGAGATCAGCGGGATCAGGCGGTTGCTGCCGCGAAGGGGACGGTAGGCGACCCGTTCGATGCTGTAACCGTAAGCGCTTGCAACGATGATGCTCGCGGCGAAGGCCGCGACGATAACGATCGGAAGGCTTTCCAGACCGAGCATGGTGAGCCCGGCAATCACGATGAAGGCTACGTACGAGCCGATCATGTAAACCTCGCCGTGGGCGAAGTTGATCATGCCGATGATGCCGTAGACCATGGTGTAGCCGATGGCGATCAGGGCATAAGTGCTGCCAACGGTTAGACCGTTAACCAGCTGTTGCAGATAGTGGTAGAGATCAGGCATTCCCTAACTCCTCGGGCATCACGAAAAGCGGCGCTTGTGGCGCAGCGGAGCCCGTAAAACACGGATAAACAAAGCCCACTGCCTAAGCAGTGGGCTTTGCGTTCAGGCGGGAAGCTTATTTAGCTTCGGTCTTGGAGCCGTCCTTGTGCCACTCGTAAACCACGAAGCTGAAGTCCTTCAGATCGCCCTTCTCGTCGAAGGCCAGGTTACCGGTCGGGGTTTCGAACGAGTTGGCGCGCAGGGCAGCTGCGACCTTGGCGGTGTCGTCTGCGCCGGCTTTGGTGATGCCGTCGGCAATGACTTTCACAGCGGCGTAAGCCGGGAACACGAACGGACCGCTCGGGTCTTCGTTCTTGGCCTTGAAGGCGTCTACCAGGGCCTGGTTCTTCGGATCCTGGTCGAAGGACTTCGGCAGGGTTACCAGCAGGCCTTCGGAAGCCGGGCCAGCGATGGCAGACAGTTCCTTGTTGCCTACGCCTTCCGGACCCATGAAGCGGACCTTCAGACCTTTTTCAGCCGACTGGCGCAGCAGCAGGCCCAGTTCCGGGTGGTAGCCGCCGTAGTAGACGAAGTCCACGCCGCTCTGCTTCAGCTTGGCAACGATGGTGGAGAAGTCCTTGTCGCCGGCGTTGATGCCTTCGAACAGCGGAACCTTGATGCCTTTGGCTTCCAGGGTCTGCTTCACGGCAGTGGCGATACCTTCGCCGTACTGCTGTTTGTCGTGGATGACGGCAACGGCTTTCGGCTTGACGTGGTCAGCGATGAAGTTGCCGGCGGTCGGGCCCTGCAGGCTGTCGAGGCCGATGGTGCGGAATACCAGCTGGTAACCGCGGGAGGTGATGTCCGGGCTGGTGGAAGCCGCGGTGATCATCAGGACGCCTTCGTCTTCATAGATGTCGGACGCAGGCTGGGTGGAGCTGGAGCAGAGGTGGCCAACCACGTAGTGAATACCGTCGTTGACGATCTTGTTGGCTACGGCGACGGCCTGTTTCGGATCGCATGCGTCGTCATACACCACGCCTTCGAGCTGAGCGCCGTTCACCCCGCCGGCCTTGTTGATCTGCTCGATCGCCATCTTGGCGCCAATGAATTGCATCTCACCGTACTGGGCAACCGCACCGGTCACCGGACCTGCCAGGGCGATCTTGATGGTGTCAGCTGCTACGGAGTAGCTGGCGACACCGGCCAGAGCCATGGCGGCGAACAGTTTGGAAATCTGCTTGGTAGCCTTGTTCATAGTGCTCCACTCTTGTGTTTTTCGTTGTTGTTGTCCTGTTTGCCGGAGCTACGGGACAGGGAATTGCACCCCGCCAACACCCCCCGGCAACTGTACCGGAACAGTGTAGATTGCTGATTTACGGCTTGAAAAGTCAGGTTTTGATGGCGGAATGATCTTGTGTCGCTTAATCGAAACAAACGTATAGAAATACGGCGTGTCTCGTGAGTGGCTGGCAACGTCAAGACAGGCTTGTCTGAATGTTGACCGACGCTATCATTGCGCCCCCCAATCCATTCGTTACCAACCAACACAAAACAAGCCATGAACGACAACGCTAGCACCCTCTATGCCAAGCTGCTCGGCGAAACCGCCGCCATCACCTGGGAAGAGCTGCAGCCCTTCTTCGCCCGTGGCGCGCTGCTCTGGGTGGAAGGCGCCGAAGACCTGGTGGGCGTGGCACTGGCCGTGGCCGAAGACGACAAGGCCCGGATTTCGGCCCTGCTGGCCGCCGGCAAACTGAGCAAGGTCGAGGAAGACCGTGCCCAGGACCTGCTGGCGCGCGACCCGAAACTCTGGGCTGTAGTGGTAGCCCCCTGGGTACTGATCCAGGAGCGGGACGAGGCGCCTACCCGTCACTGACGGAGCGCCCGAACGGAGGCCAGGGAAGGCGTCCAGAAGTGTGCCGGCCGCCTGATCGCGCACTGATCAGGAGCAACCGGCGAATCCGGTGTGGCGAGCTAGACTCAACCCACCTTCTTCATTTATTGACCAACAGGGAGCGTCATCATGTTCGAACCAGGCCATGTACATCGGGCCAGCGTGCCCGGATTCCCAGGGCAGCAGTTCTCCATCGACCTTTATTACGAAGCGCGCCCCAATGCGAAAGAGGGCACCATGCTGCACTTCCGCATGGTGGGTGATATCGACGGCAAGCAGTTCTCGGAAGAGTTCGAGATGCACCGTGATACGGCGTTCAATTTCGCCGCCATCATTTCCAAGGTAGCGGTGAAGAACGGGCTGCACCCCAACACCACGCTGATCATGCGTAACCACAAGGAATACGACAAAATCTTCGAAGACATCCGCCGCATTCTCGGTGCCGAGCCGGGCGAGTCGGTGAACTTCGACCATCTGGAGAAGGACGGTCTCTGACCGATTACCTGCCCAGGCAATTCAGCCTGGGCTCTCCTTGTGGGGGCGAATTCATTTGAACTTGGGAAACCACGTCCTGAGGACGTGGTCATGAGTCATCGGCTCTGCCTGTGACGATTCGACTGCTTGGGCT
>NZ_SSOH01000063.1:30476-30554 GCF_029873155.1 Pseudomonas sp. BN515
GCGATCGGGTAGGGTGCGCCGTGCGCACCGGCGGTTTGGCCTGGTGCCGAAGCGGGTCCTGAAGTCGGTGCGCACAGC
>NZ_SSOH01000064.1:0-69388 GCF_029873155.1 Pseudomonas sp. BN515
ACGTTGGCGGCAGCATTGCCGGTCAGGGTGTCGTTGAAGGCACTGCCAGTCAGGTTCTCGAAGGCCAGCAGGGTATCGGAGCCCGAACCGCCAGTAGTCTGGGCCGTGGTCAGCGCCAGGTTGGCATTCACGCCGGCTGTGGCGAAGGCATAGGACGCGGTGTCCACACCCGCTCCGCCATTGAGCACATTGTTGCCAGCGCCCGCATAGATCACGTTGTTCAAGGCGTTACCGGTACCGTTGGCCGCACCGCCGGACAGCAGGCGAAGGTTCTCGACGTTGGTGCCGAGGGTGTAGGCCGACAGGGAGCTGTACACGGTGTCGCTGCCACCGCTGGCCAGCACTGCGTTGGTTTCCTGGACCACGTCGCTGGCGCTGTCCACGTAGTAGACGTCGGAACCGTCGCCGCCGACCATCTGGTCGACGCCACCACCGCCATTGAGCGTATCGTTACCCGCCCAACCGTTGAGTTGGTCGTCGCCCTCTCCACCGATCAGTGTGTTGGCCAGCGCGTTACCAGCAAGGGTGTCGTCATGGTCGGTCCCGATGACGCCTTCGATCGAGGTAAACGTGTCGCTGCCGTGCCCGGTGTACTGAGAAGTACTCAGGGACAAGTCGACGGTGACGCCGTAGGAAGAGAACTCGTAGGAAACGAGATCGTATCCACCTGCGCCATTGAAAATGTTGCTCCCGGAGTTGCCGTAGAAGGTATTGTTGCCCTCATTACCGGTTGCGTTGATGCTGCTGACACCCGTCAGTACCAGGTTTTCGAAATTGTTGACCAGGGTATAGCTGAACCCAACCTGGACGGTGTCAACGCCTTCGTTCGCCAACTCGTACAGCACGTCTGCGGCATCGATGATGTAGGTGTCATCACCCGTTCCACCGTAGAGGCTGTCGGTACCGCCACTGCCATAGAGGAAATCGTTACCGCCCAGGCCACGAATGATGTCGTTGCCAGTGGAGCCGTACAGGGAGTCATTGCCCGCCGTCCCGAGCATGTTGTCGTTGCCGGCGGTGCCGCTGACCACGCTGAAGCGGTAGTAGCCTGCAAGACCGGTGTTACCTGGCGTGGTTTCCAGGTCAAGAATCGACGACTGGTTGCCGGACTGGGACAACTCGTACCAGGACGTCCCGTCCCCCGTGGAGTAGCCGGCACGCGCCACGGTTCCGCCCAGACCATCGACGCCACCACTGGCGCTGCCGGTGGTCCAGTTGATGTTTTCGTAGCGGAAGATCACATCGAAGTTGCCGTTGCCTGTACCGACCAACTGAAGCTGGAAGGCGTTGAGCTTGTCAATTCTCGAGCTGTAGTAACCCACATCGTCCCAGGTAACGGTCAGCACGCCGTTGCCGGTTGGATCCAGGTCGTAGTGGACAAGGTTGGTGCCCTTGGAAGTGCCCCCCGGAGTTACCGTAGTAGCGCCGCCACGGGTATCCACGTCCGCGAAGAACGGCGCGATCATGGCCCGCGTCGAACTCTGCATACCATAAGGCGTGTAGGTGGACTGCCCGGATCCGAACGTGATGTTGCCGTTGGTGTTTACATAGAGACTGGTGTAGTTGGTGCCGAAGAAATTAATCCCGGCGGCTCCGAAGATCGAAGTGATATCGATGCTCGACGAATAGCCGTCGTCATTTCGTGCAACCTGGTTTTCCCCGAACCCTGCAGTACCGCCCAGTCCACCGACCAAATTTGCCATTTGCGAAAGCTCCTTTTCGTTGCGTGCTACCCGCCGAATCAATCAACGGATGTCGAATCGAATTCCCGCGTAGGCGAGTCGACCAGGGCCCACCAGGAACGACGACTATTAAAGCCGAAGGCCATCTCTTTGACATCATCTATATGAATGAGCCGACCAACGCAACCGCGCAGCTGTGGAGTCCGGGAAAGTGGCTTCCAGTCCCGGAACTAGTGGCCGAGGGCTGGAGAATGCAGGAAGGGGGCTTGCAACGGGAGGCGGGCCTGGGGCCCCAAGGGGAACCGCCCAACCATCATGACTGGGCAGTACAAAAAATCCCGATTGTGCAGCTATCCATGGCCTGGCAAGTCTTCATCCATGACGACCGGCCACTGATCCTAGCTCAAGCCTATGTCAGACGTAAGACGGCATTTCGGGCCAACTGACCAAGCCATTCAACGGCAGTTGAACTCCGCGCGCAGCTGCCGGGCCGCCGCCACCATGTTCACCAGGGCCGCTTCGGTTTCCGGCCATGCGCGGGTCTTCAGGCCGCAATCGGGGTTGACCCACAGGCGCTCGGCGGGAATGCGTTCGGTGGCCTTGCGCAGCAGCGCGGCCATTTCGGCGCTGTCCGGCACGCGTGGCGAGTGGATGTCGTAGACGCCCGGACCGATCTCATTCGGATAGGCAAAAGCCTCGAAGGCATCCAGCAGTTCCATGTCCGAGCGCGAGGTCTCGATAGTGATGACGTCAGCGTCCATGGCGGCGATGGACTCGATCACATCGTTGAACTCGCTGTAGCACATGTGGGTGTGGATCTGGGTCTCGTCGCGCACACCGCTGGCGGTCAGGCGGAAGGCTTCAGTGGCCCAGTCCAGATAGTGCTGCCACTCGGCCCGGCGTAGCGGCAGGCCCTCGCGGAAGGCCGCCTCGTCGATCTGCACGATGCGGATGCCGGCGTCCTCCAGGTCCACCACTTCGTCACGGATGGCCAGCGCCAGTTGGCGGGCCTGCACCTCGCGAGACACGTCCTCGCGCGGGAAGGACCACATCAGCATGGTCACCGGCCCGGTCAGCATGCCCTTCATCCACTTGGCGGTCAGGCCCTGGGCGTAGCGGATCCACTCTACGGTCATGGCCTGCGGACGGCTCAGGTCGCCGACGATCACCGCCGGTTTCACGCAGCGGGAACCGTAGCTCTGCACCCAACCGAAACGGGTGAAGGCATAGCCGTCCAACTGCTCGGCGAAGTACTCCACCATGTCGTTGCGCTCAGCCTCGCCATGCACCAGCACATCGAGGCCCAGTTGCTCCTGCACCTCCACCGCATGACGGATTTCGCTGTGCATGGCCTCGGTGTACTCGGCCGCCGACAGCTTGCCTTGCCTGAAGGACTGCCGCGCCAGGCGGATGGCCGACGTCTGCGGGAAGGAGCCGATGGTGGTGGTGGGGAAGGCCGGCAGATACAGGCGTTCACGCTGCCTGGCGATACGCACGGCGAAGGGTGACGAACGCTGGCTGTCTTCCGGTTTCAGTGCGGCAACACGGGCCTGCACCTCGGCCTTGTGGATGCGTGGCGAGGCGGCGCGGCTGGCCTGCACCGCACGGCTGACGGCCAGGGCCTCGCGTACGGCCGGCGTTTCGGGTTCGCTCAGGGCGCGGGACAGCACGGCCACTTCCTCGCATTTCTGCACAGCGAAGGCCAGCCAGCTTTTCAGCTCGGCATCCAGCTTGTCTTCCCGGGCCAGGTCCACCGGGCTGTGCAGCAACGAGCAGGACGGTGCGACCCAGAGGCGCTCGCCCAGACGCTCGTGGGCATGGCGCAGCACGTCGAGGGATTTTTCCAGGTCGCAGCGCCAGACGTTGCGGCCGTTCACCACGCCGAGGGACAGCACCTTGTAGGCCGGCAGGCGGTCGAGGATGGTCGGGAACTGCTCGGGCGCGCGCACCAGGTCGATGTGCAGGCCATCCAGCGGCAGGCTGGCAGCCAGGCCGAGGTTGTCTTCCAGGCCGCCGAAATAGGTGGCGATCAGCTTCTTCAGCGGTTCTTTCTGCAACAGGTTATAGGCGCGTTCGAAGGCGTTCTTCCAGTCCTGGGGCAGGTCCAGCACCAGGATCGGTTCGTCGATCTGCACCCACTCCACCCCCTGGGCCGCCAGGCGCTGGAAAATCTCGCCATACACTGGCAGCAGGCGTTCCAGCAGGTCGAGCCTGTCGAAGTCGCCTCCCTTGGCCTTGCCCAGCCAGAGGTAGGTCAGCGGACCGATCAGCACCGGCTTGACGTTGTGGCCAAGGGCGCGGGCCTCATCCACTTCCTCGAACAATTGCTCCCAGCTCAGGGCGAACTGCTGGTCAGCGGTGAATTCGGGGACGAGGTAGTGGTAGTTGGTATCGAACCACTTCGTCATTTCCTGGGCATGGGCGCCGCCGCAGCAGCCCTTGCTGACCCCACGGGCCATGGCGAACAGGGTCTGCAGGCCCGGCTTGCCGTCGTGGGGGCGGAATCGCTCGGGGATGACGCCGAAGGTAAGGGAATGGGTCAGCACCTGGTCGTACCAGGCGAAATCGCCCACCGGCAGCAGGTCGATACCGGCGTCCTTCTGCAGCTGCCAGTGCTCGGCACGCAATTGGCGACCGACCGCACGCAGGCCGGCTTCGTCCAGCTCGCCCTTCCAGAAGGCTTCCAGTGCCTTCTTCAGTTCACGGTCGCGGCCGATGCGCGGGAAGCCGAGGGAGTGAGACAGGGCCATGTTGAAAATCTCCATACAAATGATGGAGCGATTGTCGACAGTCCTGACCACTTGAGGCAAACTCAACAAATTCGCGTTGATCTCAAATTCTGCTCATGGAGGGCCGCCATGCTCGAGCTGCGCCATCTCAAGACCCTGCACGCCCTGCGCGAAGCCGACAGCCTGGTGGAAGCGGCCGAACGCCTGCACCTGACCCAATCGGCCCTGTCCCACCAGTTCAAGGAACTGGAAGAACGCCTCGGCATGCAGCTGTTCGTGCGCAAGACCAAGCCCGTGCGTTTCACCAGCGCCGGCCTGCGCCTGCTGCAGCTGGCCGACAGCCTCCTGCCGCAACTGCGCAGCGCCGAGCGCGACCTGGCGCGCCTGGCCGGCGGCACCGCTGGCCGGCTGCACATGGCCATCGAGTGCCATAGCTGCTTCCAGTGGCTGATGCCCACCATCGACCAGTTCCGCGATGCCTGGCCGGAAGTGGAGCTGGACCTGGCTTCGGGCTTCTCCTTCGCCCCCCTGCCCGCCCTGGCCCGTGGTGACCTGGACCTGGTGGTAACCGCCGACCCGGTGGACCTGGCCGGGATCACCTACGTACCGCTGTTCACCTACGAGGCACTGCTGGCGGTGGACAACCAGCACGCCCTGGCGAACAAACCCTTCATCGTGCCCGAAGACCTGGCCAGCCTGACCCTGATTACCTATCCGGTGGAACGCGACCGCCTGGACGTCTTCACCCGCTTCCTCGAACCGGCCGACGTGGAACCGGCCCAGGTACGCACCTCGGAACTCACGGTGATGATGATGCAGCTGGTGGCCAGCGGCCGTGGGGTCTGCTGCCTGCCCAACTGGGCGCTGCACGAATACAGCTCGCGGGGCTATGTCACTGCCAAGCGCCTGGGGGAGAAAGGGTTGTATTGCACGCTCTACGCGGCGATCCGCGCCGACATGCTGGACGCGCCGTTCATGCGCGACTTCCTGCTGACGGCGAAGGACACCTCGTTTGCGACGCTCGAAGGGGTGAGTGCGGCGAGGTGAACCACCCTCCCCCCAACCCTCTCCCAGAGGGAGAGGGAGCTGTCCGTGCCGAGGGTCAGTCCGAGCACGTCCACTGTAGGGGCGAATTCATTCGCCAAGCGAGACGCAGTTCCGCCCCTCTGGCGGGATCACGGATGCATCGAAAGCGACGGCCCCAGGTATTCATTCGCATGCTGGATGTCGTCCTCCCCCAACGACCCCACCGCAGCCGCAAGCCGCAGGCGCGACAGCAGGTAGCGCAGCTTGGCCTCCAGCAGGTCGCGGCGGGCGATGAAGGCCTGTTCTTCGGCATTGAGGATATCCAGGTTGGTACTGGTGCCGGCCTGGAACCCCTTGCGGGCCGAATCCTGGGCGCGCTCGCTGGATACCACCGCCTTCTCCAGTGCCCTCACCCGCTGTTCGCCGCTCTGCACGCCACGGAATTCGCGGGTGGTGCCTGACAAAACTTCCTCACGGCTGGAGTTCAGCTGGTCGTTGGCCAGTTCCCGGTTGGCGCTCGCCTGGCGCACCTGGGCGTTGGTGGCGCCGCCGGTGAAGATCGGCATGCGAAATTCCACACCCACCGAGCCGTACTTGTTCGTCTGGTTCTGGGTGGAAACGGAATCGCTTTCCGAGTCGTTGTAGGCGGCGACGAAGTCCAGGGTCGGCCAGTGCCCGGCCCTGGCCCGGTTCACCTCTTCGTCGGCGATGTCCAGGCTGCGGCTGCGAGCGATGATGGTCGGGTTGTTGGCCCGCGCGTCGCTGATCCAGTCCTGCAGGGTTGGCGGCTCCAGCGGCGGCGTGGGGAACTCGGTGCGCAAGGTCGACATTTCATCGGGCAGCACGCCAAGTAATTCCTGCAACAGGCGCCGCGCCACCAGCAGGCTGTCCTCGGCCTCGATCAGCTCGGCCTGGGCCAGGTCACGACGGGCGGAGGCCTGGTCGACATCGATCACGGTACCGTCGCCCAGCTGGAAGCGCCGCTTGGCGGCCATCACCTGCTGTTCCAGGTTCTTCAGCTTCACCTTGGCCAGGTCGATGGTTTCCAGCGCCAGCAGCACCGAGAAATAACGGCTGGCCAGGCTGACCGCCGATTCCTGGGTCTTGGCGTCGAACACCGCGTCACTGAACAGGGTGCGCTGATTGCCCTGGCGGTACTCGGCCATCCTCTGTTTGTTGAACAGGGGTTGGCGCAATTCCACCACCCCTCCCTTTGAGTCGTACTCCAGGTCGCTCTCCACGGAGCGCCCCAGGAAGTTGTCCTGCTCACTGGTGCCGTCCACCCGTTTCCAGTAGGCGGTGGCGTTGATGTTCGGCAGCAGGCCGGCCTTACCCAGCTCCTTGAATTCCTGGCCGGCCTGGCGCTCGTGCACCGAGGCCAGATAGGTCGGACCCTGGTTCTGGTAGACGTTCCAGGCTTCGTTCAAATCCATGGCCGTCGCGGGCAGGGCGACAGCTCCGAGAAAACCGGCTATGGCCATCCGGGCTCTCATTTCACTGCTCCTTGAATGCGTTACCGACGCGGCCCAACAGCGGTTTCATCAGGTAGCTCATCAGGCTGCGTTCACCGGTCTTGATGGTTACGGTGGCCGGCATGCCTGCCCGAATGTTGTTCGGCCCAAGCATCTTCATGCCTTCTTCGGTCACTTCCACCTGAGTCAAGTAATAGGGCTGTTTGCTGGCTTCGTCCACCAGCCGGTCGGCGGCGACCGTCAGCACCCGTCCGGGAATGTTCGGCGTCTGCGCATGGTTGAAAGCCGGGAAGGTGATATCCACGGGCAGGCCCGGCACCATCTTGTCGATCGCCTGCACCGGCACCTGGGCGTCCACCTGCAGGGGCTCGCTGTCCGGCACCACGTCCATGAGCCGCGCGCCTGGCTGGATCACACCGCCGACCGTGGTAATGGTCAGACCGAGTACGATGCCGTCGATGGGCGAACGGATCACGGTGTTCTCCACCTGGTAATCCACCGAACGCAGGCGCTCGGCCAGGGAAGTGGTCTCCTTCTGGATATCGGTGAGCTGGGACTCCACTTCCTTCTGGAAATCCTGCTCACGCTGGAGGATGCGCAGCTTGAGTTCAGCGATCTGGTTCCGGGTGCGCCCGATGTCCGCGATGTTCTGCGCCATGGAGCCGTTCAGTTCCGAGGCGTTGCGTTCCAGTTCCAGCATGCGGTTGCGCGGGATATAGCCCTCTGCCGCCAGGCTGCGCACACCGTCGAGTTCTTCGCCCAGGAGCTTCGACTGGCTGGAACGGGTGGCCTGCACCTGGCGCAGGCCCTTGAGCTGTTCCTCGGCGCCATTGAGGTTCTCATGCAGGATGCTGATCTCCCCCAGCAGGGCCTTGCGCCGAGTGTGGAACAGCCGTTGCTGCAGGGCGATGGCTTCTTGCAGCCGTGGGTCACCGCCGAAGCGCTCCAGCAGTTCCGGGGTGAACGTGACGGTGTCGGCGCCATCGCGTTCGGCCATCAGGCGGTCTTCCACGGTCTTGGCGACGATGTACTGGGAACTCAGGGCGCCCTGCTCGGCAATCGCCTGGGTCGGGTCCAGGCGCACCAGTTCCTGGCCAGCGCGCACCTTGTCGCCTTCGCGCACCAGGATGGCGTCCACCTCGCCGCCAGTGAGGTGCTGCACCGTCTTGCGGGCATTGGTGACGTTGACCGTGGCGTTGGCCACCACGCCAGCATCCAACGGGGCCAGCACGGCCCAGACCAGGAAGCCGCCGAACCCTGCCAGCACCATCCACACGCCCCAACGGGCCGGGCGGGTGTCATCCAGGTCCACCACCGTCGGTTTTTCGACCCTTACCAGGGCCTTGCTTTCGCTTGCCGCTTGCATGATCGATTACTCCTTGGCCCGCATCGAAGCCAGGTTCGGCGTGCCCACGGAGGGCATGACGCTCGCCTGGCGCAATGCTGCGAAGACCTCTTCACGAGGACCAAACAACTGCACGCCGCCGTCGCGCATCAGCAGGACCTTGTCCACGGTGCTGAGCACGCTGGGACGATGGGAAATCAGGACCAGCGTCTTGCCGCGTTTCTTCAGGTCGAGGATCGCTTCCACCAGCGCCGCTTCGCCCAGGTCGTCGAGGTTGGCGTTGGGCTCATCGAGCACGATCATCGAGGGGTCGCCATAGATGGCCCGAGCCAGGGCGATGCGTTGCTTCTGGCCGCCCGACAGCGGGCTGCCATCCACGCCGAGCGGTGTGTCATAGCCCTTCTCGAAGCGCAGGATCATGTCGTGCACCCCGGCACGCCTGGCGGCGAGGATCACCTCCTCGCTATTCATCTCGCCGAAGCGGGCGATGTTGTCGGCAATGGTGCCTTCGAACAGCTCCACGTCCTGCGGCAGGTAACCGATCCAGGGACCGAGTTCCTCCTTGTTCCACTGGAAGATGTCGGCACCGTCCAGGCGCACCTTGCCCGCTTGAGCCGGCCACACGCCCACCAGCAAGCGCGCCAGGGTGGACTTGCCGGAGGCCGACGGACCGATGATGCCGAGGGCTTCACCGGGCGAGAGACTGAAGTTGATCCCACGCAGGATGGTGACGACGCCACCGGGCGCGGCGGTCATGGCCTGTTCCACCGACAGCGCGCCCTGGGGCTTGGGCAGGGCCATGGCGGTGTTGCGCGCCGGGAAGTCCTGCAGCAGCTTGGACAGCCGTTCCCAGGAGCCGCGGGCCGCGAGCAACTGCTTCCAGACACCGATGGCCTGTTCCACAGGCGCCATGGCGCGGCCGCTGAGGATGGAACTGGCGATCATCATCCCCGCGGTGATCTCGCCCTTGATCGCCAGCAGTGCGCCGGCGCCGAGGATCACCGATTGCAGGGTGATCCGCACGAAGCGGCTGGCGCCGTTGATGTAGGCGGCGCGGTCGGAAGCCTGGGTCTGCTTCTCCAGAATGCGCTGGTGGCTGCCGAACCAGCGCTCACGAATCGCCGGCAGCATGCCCATGGCTTCGATCACTTCGGTATTGCGCAGGTTGTTGTTGGCGAAGGAACTGGAGGCCATGGCCGCCTGGTTGGCCTCCATCAGCGGGCCACGGGTCACCACTTCGGTGAGCAGGGCCAGGAAGAAGAGGATCGCCGAACCGACCAGGGTGATGACGCCCAGCAACGGGTGCACGAGAAAGATCACCAGCAGGTAGATGGGCGTCCAGGGCGCATCGAAGAAGGCGAACAGGCCGTTGCCGGTCAGGAACTGGCGAACCATGGACAGGTCCTGCAGCGCCTGGGCCGGGTTGCCGCCGGCGCGGCGCAGGTTGCGCTCGAACGAGGCGTTGAAGATCCGCTTGTTCAGGCTCATGTCCAGCCGGTTGCCAAGGCGGATCAGCACGGTCGAACGGACCACTTCCAGCAACGACATGAGCACGTACAACCCGAGCATCAGTACCGTCAGCATCGCCAGGGTGGTGATGTTGCTGCTTGCCAGCACGCGGTCGTAGACCTGCAGCATGTAGAGGGCGGGCGCGAGCATCATCAGGTTGATGATGCCGCTGAAGCCCCCCACCACATAGAAGGTATGACGGAGGCGATTCAGGGCTTCGGACAACTCGGTACGGGGCTGCGAGAAATTCTTCATCTCGTCGACGCTCCATCGGCAGAGGGTTGGATTGGGTCGTACTTGACCATTCTTATCGTTGAATCCGCAGAGCGTTTCGGCACCAGCCCCCGCGGCGACCTCTCAACAGGCTTAGCCAAGGGTGCTCTCGTGCGCCAGCCGGAATCCCGTGCTAGCAGACGGTTGAGGAACATAGCCCGACCAACGCGACAGGGGGCGTCTCGATAGGCATCCGCGTTATCGAAGAAAACCCGTTCCAGAAGCTCTGGCACCGGCCATTCTCCCAATCTGGCAGCCTTGCGGGCTTCCGACATGCGCCGTTTTCTCGCCAGAATCTGCGTCAATTGCCTGACGCTTGGCGGCAAGATGATTCTGGGACAGGAGATAGCGCATATATCCAGACCCGGTCAGGCCTTGGGGTAAAGGACAGATCTCCGCTGTACTTCGTTTGTATGCGCTGCATATGACTCACCGATGATGGCCGCCGCTGGGGTCCATTGCGGGCGACAGGTGGGATGGCAATCCGGCAGGGCATTTTGCCAGCATTCCAGACTGGCGCGGATTCTTGCGCGTCCGGGTGGGCGGACGCAAGGAGCAGAAGCAGTCGCCGATCGGGAGCGGACCGCCGGCGACCAGCGCGAACTCAGGCGTTCGTGGCTCGCAGCGCCGGGCTGGACTTGAGCATGTCCATCAGGCTGTTCACCAGGTTTTCGGCCTCGTCGGCCAGGGAGTAGCTTGCCGGCACCAGCAGCCAGTTGGTCTGGATACCTTCCAGGTAGGCGTGCACGCTGATGGCGGCGCGGCGGCAATCCAGGTCGGCGGGCAACTGGCCACGGATTACCGCATTGCGCAGGGCCTTGGCGATGCGCTGGTCGCACTCGACGCTCTGGTCTTCCATCTGCTGGCGCAGGTCGCCCAGCTCCTCGGTGTATTCCACCTTGTGCCGGAGAATTTCGTGGATGCGCCGGCTCTGCGGGTCCAGCTCCACACGCCGGAGCAGGCGCACCATCAACTGGTGCATGCGCCCGAGCGGATCGGGCTCGTCCTCGCTCTCGCTAGCGCGGGCCAGCTCCTCCAGTGGCGTGTGGATGCGTTCGAGCATGGCCTGGAACAGGTCGTTCTTGTTCTCGAAATGCCAGTAGATAGCGCCACGGCTGACCCCGGCGGCAGCCGCGATTTCCGCCAGCGAGGCACGGGAAACGCCCTTCTCGTGAAATACCCGTTCAGTGGCGTCGAGTATCTGCACGCGGGTTTCTTCGGCTTCCTCTTTGGTACGTCTGGCCATTCGCGGCGGGGACCTATCTGCTTGCTCTTAAAGGAAAAATCGTCGCTGCACCGTAATAAATTCTGACATCGGCAACAGAAGATTCAATTTACAAACATTCACGCATGTAAGTATATTCGTACACCTTCGCAACAATCCAGAACCTGCCCTGCGCCCAGCTTTCCTTCAGAAAGCTGTACCCCCAAAAAATGAGGTCCCTTCAGATGCCCATGAAGCCAGCCTTTGCCGCCTTGGTTTCCGCCATGGCTCTGGCCACGCTCGCCCTGACCGGCTGCCAGGAAGCCTCGGCTCCGCCGCCCGCCCAGACGCCCAAGGTCGGCGTCGTGACCCTCCAGCCCCAGAGCTTCACCCTGACCACCGAACTGCCGGGTCGCACCGCGGCGTTCCGCATTGCCGAAGTGCGTCCGCAAGTGGACGGCATCATCCAGAAGCGCCTGTTCACCGAAGGCAGCGAGGTCAAGGCCGGCCAGCAGCTCTACCAGATCGATCCGTCCGTCTACACCGCCACCTACAAGAGCGCCCAGGCCAGCCTGGCGTCGGCCAAGTCCCTGGCGGAGCGCTACAAGGACCTGGTCAGCGACCAGGCGGTGAGCAAGCAGGCCTATGACGAGTCCCAGGCTGCCCGCCTGCAGGCCGAGGCCGCGCTGGAGAAGGCCAGCATCGACCTGCGCTACACCAAGGTACTGGCCCCCATTTCCGGCCGCGTCGGTCGCTCTGCGGTCACCGAAGGTGCCCTGGTGAGCAACGGCCAGACCCTGGCCATGGCCACCATCCAGCAGCTCGACCCGATCTATGTCGACGTCACCCAGTCCACCAAGGACCTGCTGCGCCTGCGCCGGGAAATGGCCGAGGGTCAGCTGGAAAAGGCCGGCGCCAGCGGCGCCAAGGTGTCCCTGCTGCTGGAAGACGGCAGCGAGTACCCGCACAAGGGCAGCCTGGAGTTCTCCGAAGTTTCCGTGGACGAAGGCACCGGCTCGGTGACCGTGCGCGCGGTCTTCCCGAACCCGGAACACACCCTGCTGCCGGGCATGTTCGTCCACGCCCGCCTGGGCTCGGCGGTGAAGCAGGAAGCCATCCTCGCACCGCAGCAAGGCGTGACCCGCGACCTCAAGGGCCAGGCCACCGCCATGGTGGTGAATGCCGAAAACAAGGTCGAGCTGCGTCACCTGAAAGCCGAACGCGCGGTCGGCGACCGCTGGCTGGTCAGCGAAGGCCTCAACCCCGGCGACCGCCTGATCACCGAAGGCCTGCAGTTCGTGCGGCCGGGCGTGGAAGTGGACGCCGCGCCGGCGACCAATGTGGCAGCCCAGCAACCTGCGGGTGACAACCTGGCCAAGAGCCACTGAGGAGCCCATAGATGTCGAGATTCTTCATCGATCGCCCAATCTTCGCCTGGGTGATCGCGCTGGTGATCATGCTCGCCGGCGGCCTGTCCATCCTCAAGTTGCCGATCAACCAGTACCCCAGCATCGCCGCGCCGGCGGTAGGTATCCAGGTCAGCTACCCCGGTGCCTCGGCGCAAACGGTGCAGGACACCGTGGTGCAGATCATCGAGCAGCAGCTCAATGGCATCGACGGCCTGCGCTACATCTCCTCGGAGAGCAACTCCGACGGCAGCATGACCATCACCGCCACCTTCGAGCAGGGCACCAACCCTGACATCGCCCAGGTGCAGGTGCAGAACAAGCTGCAGCTGGCCACCCCGCTGCTTCCGCAGGAAGTGCAGCAGCAGGGCATCCGTGTGACCAAGGCAGTGAAGAACTTCCTGCTGGTCATCGGCGTCGTCTCCGAAGACGGCAGCATGGACAAGAACGACCTGGCCAACTACATCGTCTCCAACATCCAGGACCCGATCTCGCGGACCAAGGGTGTGGGCGACTTCCAAGTATTCGGCGCCCAGTACGCCATGCGCATCTGGCTGGACCCGGCGCGGCTGAACAACTACCAGCTGACGCCGGTGGACGTGAAGACCGCCATCCAGGCGCAGAACGTGCAGATTTCCTCCGGCCAGCTCGGCGGCCTGCCCGCGTCTCCCGGCACCCAGCTCAACGCCACCATCATCGGCAAGACCCGCCTGCAGACCCCCGAGCAGTTCGGCGCCATCCTGCTGAAGGTGAACCGCGACGGCTCCCAGGTACGCCTGCGCGACGTGGCGAAGATCGAACTGGGCGGTGAAAACTACAGCATCAGCGCCCAGTTCAACGGCAAGCCGGCCTCCGGCATGGCGATCAAGCTGGCCACCGGCGCCAACGCCCTGGATACCGCCAAGGCGATCCGCGCCACCGTCGCCGAGCTGGAACCCTTCATGCCCGCCGGCATGAAAGTGGTCTTCCCCTATGACACCACTCCGGTGGTTTCCGCCTCCATCGAAGGCGTGATCCACACCCTGGGCGAAGCCATCGTCCTGGTGTTCCTGGTGATGTACCTGTTCCTGCAGAACTTCCGCGCCACCATCATTCCGACCCTCGCCGTACCCGTGGTACTGCTGGGCACCTTTGGCGTGCTGGCGATGTTCGGCTTCACCATCAACACCCTGACCATGTTCGCCATGGTGCTGGCCATCGGCCTGTTGGTGGACGACGCCATCGTGGTCGTAGAAAACGTCGAACGGGTGATGGCCGAGGAAGGCCTGTCGCCGCTGGAAGCCACCCGCAAGTCCATGGGCCAGATCCAGGGCGCGCTGGTGGGTATCGCCCTGGTGCTCTCGGCGGTGTTCCTGCCCATGGCCTTCTTCGGCGGCTCCACGGGCGTGATCTACAAGCAGTTCTCCATCACCATCGTCTCGGCCATGGCCCTGTCGGTGCTGGTGGCGCTGATCTTCACCCCGGCCCTGTGCGCCACCCTGCTCAAACCCATCGCCAAGGGCCACCACGAGAAGCGCGGTTTCTTCGGCTGGTTCAACCGCACCTTCGACCGTAGCGTGCAGAGCTACGAACGTGGCGTGCGCGGCGTGCTCAAGCGCAAGGTGCCCTACCTCGCCCTGTACCTGGTGATCATCGTCGCCATGGGCTGGCTGTTCACCCGCATCCCCACCGCTTTCCTCCCCGAGGAAGACCAGGGCGTACTCTTCGCCCAGGTGCAGACTCCGTCCGGCGCCAGCGCCGAGCGTACCCAGGTGGTCGTGGACCAGATGCGCGAATACCTGCTGGACGAGGAAAAGGACACGGTGAAATCCGTGTTCACCGTGACCGGCTTCAACTTCGCCGGCCGCGGCCAGAGCTCGGGCATGGCCTTCATCATGCTCAAGCCGTGGGAAGAGCGCACCGCCGAAGGCCAGAGCGTGTTCGACCTGGCCCAGCGTGCCCAGAAGCACTTCTTCAGTTTCCGTGATGCGATGGTCTTCGCCTTCGCCCCGCCAGCGGTGATGGAGTTGGGTAACGCCACCGGCTTCAACCTGTTCCTGCAGGACCGCGCTGGCGTCGGCCACGAAGCGCTGAACGCCGCCCGCGACCAGTTCCTGGAACTCGCGGCGAAGAACCCGGTGCTCAACCGCGTGCGTGCCAACGGCCTGCGTGACGAGCCCCAGTACCAGCTGCAGATCGACGACGAGAAGGCCCGTGCCCACGGCATCTCCCTCGCCGACATCAACAACACCGTCTCCATCGCCTGGGGCGCCAGCTACGTCAACGACTTCATCGACCGTGGCCGGGTGAAGAAGGTCTACCTGCAAGGCGAACCCGAAGCACGGATGAACCCGGAAGACCTGAGCAAATGGTACGTGCGCAACGACAAGGGCCAGATGGTGCCGTTCAGCGCCTTCGCCAGTGGCGAATGGACCTACGGCGCGCCCAAGCTGGCCCGCTACAACGGCGTGCCGGCGGTGGAAATCCTCGGCGAGGCGGCTCCGGGCCACAGCTCGGGTGAAGCCATGGCCGCGGTGGAAGAAATCGCCAAGCAGCTGCCGGCCGGCGTCGGCTACTCCTGGACCGGTCTCTCTTACGAGGAGCGTCTGTCCGGCTCCCAGGCCCCGGCCCTGTATGCGCTGTCGCTGCTGGTGGTGTTCCTCTGCCTGGCGGCACTGTACGAGAGCTGGTCGATTCCGTTCTCGGTGATGCTCGTCGTGCCGCTGGGTGTGATCGGCGCGCTGATGTTCACCAGCATGCGCGGCCTGTCCAACGACGTGTTCTTCCAGGTCGGCCTGCTCACCACCATCGGCCTCTCGGCGAAGAACGCGATCCTCATCGTCGAGTTCGCCAAGGAGCTGCATGAGCAAGGCAAGAGCCTGTTCGAGGCCGCCGTGGAAGCCTGCCGTATGCGCCTGCGTCCGATCGTCATGACCTCGCTGGCATTCATCCTCGGCGTGGTGCCCCTGGCCATCTCCAACGGTGCCGGCTCCGGCAGCCAACACGCCATCGGTACCGGCGTGATCGGCGGCATGCTCACCGCCACCGTCCTGGCCATCTTCTGGGTGCCGCTGTTCTACGTGCTGGTCTGCTCGCTGTTCAAGGACAAGGCGAGCAAGGCTGCGATCAAGAAGGAGGCCCTGCAGTGAGGCGTTCCCTGATGTCCCTGGCCATCGCCGCGACCCTGCTCGGTGGCTGCTCCATGATCCCCGACTACCAGCGCCCGGAAGCGCCGGTGGAAAACGCCTGGCCCGAGGGCGAGGCGTACAACCAGGGCGCGGCCCAGGTAAACACCACCGCTGCCGACCTCGACTGGCAGGCATTCTTCCAGGACCCTGCGCTGCGCCAACTGGTGCAGCTCGCCCTGGATAACAACCGTGACCTGCGCACCGCCGCGCTGAACGTCGAGGCCTACCGCGCGCTCTACCGCATCCAGCGCTCCGAGCTGTTCCCCAGCATCTCGGCCGACGGCGGCGCCACCCGCCAGCGCACCCCGGGCATCATGAGCCAGAGCGGCCAGGCCGACACCAGCAGCAGCTACAGCGCCACCCTCGGCACCAACGCCTGGGAGCTGGACTTCTTCGGGCGCCTGCGCAGCCTCAACGAACAGGCCCTGGAACAGTACTTCGCCACCGAACAGGCACGCCGCAGCACCCAGATCAGCCTGGTGGCCTCGGTGGCCACCGCGTACCTGGACTGGCAGGCCGACCAGGCCCTGCTGCAGCTCACCCAGGACACCCTGAAGACCTACCAGGAGAGCTACGCCCTCACCAAGCGCAGCTTCGACGTGGGCGTTGCCGACGCCCTGGCCCTGAGCCAGGCACGCACCGCCGTGGAAAGCGCCCAGGTCAGCCTGGCGCAGTACACCCGCCTGGTGGCCCAGGACCGCAACGCCCTGGCCCAACTGGTGGGCACCGGCTTGCCGGCGGACCTGCCCAAGGGCCTGGCGCTGGACGACGACCTGCTGGCCGAAGTGCCGCCGGGCCTGCCGTCCGACCTGCTGCAACGCCGCCCCGACGTGGTCCAGGCCGAGCACCTGCTCAAATCGGCCAACGCCAACATCGGCGCGGCACGTGCGGCCTTCTTCCCCAGCGTCAGCCTGACCGCCAACGCCGGCAGCATGAGCAACGAGCTGTCCGGGCTGTTCGACGCGGGCTCCGGCAGCTGGCTGTTCCAGCCGAGCATCAGCCTGCCGATCTTCACTGCCGGCCGCCTGAAGGCGAACCTCGATTACACCGAGCTGCAGAAGGACATCCAGGTGGCGCAGTACGAGAAAGCCATCCAGGTGGCCTTCCAGGAAGTCGCCGACGGCCTCGCCGCGCGCACCACCTACCAGCAGCAATTGGGCTCCCAGCGCTCCCTGGTGAAGACCACTGAGGAGTACTACCGCCTCGCCGAGCGCCGCTACCGCACCGGTGTCGACAGCTATCTGACCCTGCTGGACGCCCAGCGCCAGCTGTTCAGCGCCCGCCAGCAACTGATCGGCGACCGCCTCAACCAGCTGGCCAGCGAAGTGAACCTGTACAAGGCCCTCGGTGGCGGCTGGAAAGAACAGGGGGAAACCTCCCCGAACGCTTGACCCGCGACTCCCCAATCCTCACGGACGAGGAATCCACGCGGCGCCCCGCCCTTTTGGCGGGGCGTTTTTTTGTGCTGGCGATGAGTGCGGCTGGCATCGCGACCCTGCCACATCTCCCGCTCCACCCACTGCAACAACGTTTCGAATTTGGGCAGAAACGTCGGAAATATCCATGCCAGTCAATGCCTTGCATTAGTCCGCCGGTCCAATTTCCTGCCATCCGTCAGTCCCTCACCTCTGCCTGTAACAATGGCCGATCCTGTAAATCCACTCGTTGGGGAGCGAGAGGGGGAAACAAGAGGTACGGATCATGAAATCGACATTCAGCACAACGGCCCTCAGCGGCCTGCTTCTGGCCCTCGCAGTGACAGCGGGACCAGGCCCGGTCTTCGCAGAAAATGGAAGCGATCGCCTGAACGAGTATCGGACGCGCAACCAACAGATCTTTCAGATGAAGGAGGATTCCAGCGAAAGCTTTACCCGGATGGTCGAGCAACAGCCGACCGCCGCCGGGCAAAAAACCCAGGATGACGACATGCGGTCCAGTGGGCGGCAGACCCAGCAGTACCAGTCGCCGATCTACAAGCAACGGCTTGAATACGGAAAGTGACCCCAAGTGACCGCCCGTCGGATGCGCACCCATTGCTGCGCACCCGGCGGGCAGCATTCTGAAGATTTTCCGACAATCGGCCCGCCCTGCCGGAGCCCATCCCAGAGCCATTCCGCCCGCTCCACCCCACTCGCGCCCGTGCCACGCGTCTCCTGCCCCTTGCAGCGCTGGGCACACCGATCCTAGTGTTTGCGCATCCTCGAACCGGCGGAGGCATGCCTCTATGCCGGTAATTCGTTCAACGGATTGATCCACCGCAGAACCCGGCTTCGGCCGTCGTCCCTGGAGAGTCAACCCGTTGCAGAAGCCTGCCTCCCGCCGCTTCGGCGTATCCCTGTCCTGGCACTTCCTCGCCCTCCTGCTTTTTGCTGGCAGCCTGCTGTTCGGTACCAGCAACGCCAAGGCCGCCTGGAGCCTCGATCCCGTCCTGCGCAAGGCGGAAAAACGCTACGGTCGCAGTGGCCCGGCCATCGACCGTCTTCAGGCCTGGCACGACCTCCTGGAAGGCAGCCGTCGGAAGTCCGAGCAAGAGCAACTGCAGGCGGTCAATCAGCAGATCAACCGGCAAGTCCGCTTCAGCGACGACAGCGAGCTGTGGCAGAGCCGCGACTACTGGGCCACGCCCGTGGAAACCCTGGCCAAGGGCGCCGGGGACTGCGAGGACTTCGCCCTGGCCAAATACTTCACCCTGCTGCAGCTCGGCGTCGATCCGCAGAAACTGCGCATCACCTACGCCCGCGCCCTGAAGCTGAACCAGGCGCACATGGTGGTGACCTACTACGAAACCCCGGACGCCGAGCCCCTGGTCCTCGACAACCTGGTAGACGACATCCTCCCCGCCTCCCAGCGCAAGGACCTGGCCCTGCGCTACGCCTTCGATGCCCAAGGGCTGTACGCGATGGATCACGGTGCGCTCAAGCGCATCGGCGAACCCACTGAACTACGGCCCTGGCAGGTCGTGCTGACGCGAATGGAGCGCCAGGGCTTCCACCTCGCAAGCGTGCAATCCCAGTCCGCTGGCGGCTGAGGGCGTCAGCGCAGCGCCCCCTTGAGGACCTTGCCCGCCGCATTCATCGGCAGTGCCAATACCACCTCGACGCTGCGCGGCACCTTGTAGTTGGCCATGCGCTCACGGCTCCAGGCGATCAGCTCATCAGGCGCGAGCACGGTGCCCTGGCGCGGGATCACGAAGGCCTTGCCGACCTCCCCCAGCCGCTCGTCCGGTACGCCGACCACCGCCGCCTGGGCCACTGCCGGATGCTCCATGAGCAGACGCTCGACCTCGGCCGGATAGCAGTTGAAGCCGCCAACGATGTACATGTCCTTTAGGCGGTCGGTAATCCGCAGGTAGCCGCGCTCGTCGAGCACGCCGATGTCGCCGGTATGCAGCCAGCCCTGCGCATCCACCGCCTCGCGGGTCGCCTCCGGGTCGTTGAAGTAACCCTGCATCAGGTTGTAGCCGCGGATCAGCACCTCTCCCGGCTCGCCCATTGGCACCGGCATTCCGCAGTCATCCACGCAACGCACCTCGATTCCGTCCAGTGGCCGCCCACAGGTGCCGGCGACCGTCAGCGCGTCATCGCCGGGCCGGCATACGGTCGTCAAACCACAGCTTTCGGTCAGCCCATAGGCCGTGACCACGCTGGCAAACCCCAGCTCCTCGCGCATTCGCTCCACCAGGACCGGCGGCACAGAGGCCGCCCCGGTGACGGCGACACGTAGCGAAGACAGGTCGAATTCCCCCCGGCGCGGATGGTCAAGCATGGCGGCGTAGAGGGCGGGTGGGCCGGGCAGGAAACTCACCCGATCGCGTTCGATACAGCGCAGCACCGCCTCGGCTTCGAAGGTCCGCGCCGGCAGGATGGTTGCTCCCCTGATGAGCGCAGCGAGCCAGCCGGCCTTGAACCCGAAGCTGTGGAAGAACGGGTTGACGATCAGGTAGCGATCACCGCAGTGCAACCCGACGATTTCACTCCAGCTGTTGAACAACCGCAGGTTCTGCCCGTGGGCGCAGAGCACGCCCTTCGGATACCCCGTGGTGCCGGAAGTGAACATCAGGGCGGACAGGCTGTCGCCGTCAAGGCCATCGATCCGCTGTTGCAAGTCCTCATCCGGCACTTGCCCGGACAGGGCAAGAAAGTCCTGCCAGGTCGGGTCGCCTTCACGGGCCTCTTCGAAGACGATCCTGTGCCGGAGGCCGTCCAGCGAATGCTCCGCCAGCAGCGCCGGGTAATAACTGCCCAGAAACTCGCCAATGCTGAACAGCACACGCGCACCGCTGCGCCCGAGGATATCCGCCGCCTCCCCGCCTTTCATGCGCGTGCTCAGGGGCACCAGCACTGCGCCAGCCATCAGGCTGCCCAGCGCCGCCACCAGCCACTGATGGCTGTTCGGCGCCCAGATCGCGACGCGGTCACCCGGTTCCACGCCAAGGGCCAGCAATGCCCGGCCGGCAGTCCGGCTGAGCTGTTCCAGCTCTGCATAACTGATCCGTACCGCGCCTTCTTCAATGGCGATGTGCGGCCCATGGCGGCGGGCGGACAGCGCCAGGGCGGCGGGGATGGTGCGCGCAATGGCGGCGGGTGGAGTCATGGGCGACCCTCCTGCGAATGGTCAGTTGCGTCCAGGGCTGGATAGTCTGTGTAACCGCGAGCCCCCGGGGTATAGAGCGTGGAACGGTCGAACCCGGCGAGTGCCTGCTGCTCGCGCAGGCGCGCCACCAGGTCCGGGTTGCCGATGAAATGACGCGCGAAAGACACCGCCTCCCCCACGCCATCTGCAATGGCCTGTGCGGCACTGGCGCCATCGAAGCCGTCGTTGAGGATCAGCGGGCCGCTGAAGTGCCGACGCACCAGGGCAAAGGCATCCAGGCCTGGCTGCGGTGAGCGGCTGACCTGGACGTAGGCCAGGCCCAGCGGGTCCACGGCGTCCAGCAACGCACCATAGGTGGCGACGGGATCGTCGTCCTGCATGTCGTTGTAGGGATTGCCCGGGATGATCCGCAGGCCGACCCGGCCAGCGCCGATAGCTCCGGCCATGGCCTCCAGTGTTTCCACCACAAAGCGAATGCGCTTGGGCAGCGGGCCGCCATAGCCATCCTGGCGCTGGTTGCTGCAGGCCAGGAGGAACTGCATCGGCAGATAACCGCTGCTGCAGTGCAGCTCCACGCCGTCGAATCCTGCTGCACGGGCATTCAGGGCCGCCTGCCGGTAGGCCTCGATCACCCTGATGATTTCCGAGGTTTCCAGGGCGCGCGGCGGGTCCATCGGCACCATGCCGTGGCTGTCGCTGTACAGGCTGCCCTGCGCGGCGATGGCCGAGGGCGCCACGGTATCGGCGTCCACCGCCTTGTTGTGTCGACTCGCGACCCGTCCCACGTGCATCAATTGCAGGACCGTGCTGGCCCCACCGCTCTCTCGCACACACCCGGTCACCCGGCGCCAGGCTTCTATCTGCCCGGCCGTGACGATGCCCGGCGTGCGGCAATAGCCCTTGCCTCCGGGACTGGGATAGGTGCCCTCGGCAATGATCAGGCCGGCTTCCGCACGCTGGCCGTAGTAGGCCGCGTGCAGTTCGCTCGGCGCATCGAAACCGTCGGCGCGGCTGCGGGTCATGGGCGCCATGACGATGCGGTTGGCCAGGCGCAGCTCGCCCAGCTGCACCGGTTCGAACAGGCGGTCGAGCGTGGCGGATTCGACAGGGGCCATCAGCGCACCCTCACCCGAGGTGCAGACGAACCGCGCCGCATGCGTTCCAGGAACGCGTCCAGCGGTGCGGGCTCGGCCACTTCCGGCAGGGCATCGCCCGGCTTTTCGCTCCAGAAGGTTTTCCAGCTCGGCCACAGCTCATGCCAGGAGCCGTCATAGGGCTCGCGACCTGGCCAACGCATCTTTTTCTCGCCAATCGGCGGGCGGTTCAGGTCGCTGGCGTAGAGGTAGCACGGCAGGCGCCGGCGGAAGTACCAGCGCCCATCGATGCGCTGATAGTCGTCCCAGTAGAGCATCTGCATGATCACCCACTCGGGGCCGGCCTCATGCTCGTTCTTCGAATAGACCACGCCACAGGCGTTATCCGGGTCCTTGAACTCGATGATGTGGCCACCGATGTGGTGCGACGTGGTGCTGAACTGCAGGCGCAGGGTGTCGTCGATCCAGGCTTTCAGGTGAGCCCGGCCGACCTTGTCCTGACCGACCTTGATGTCTTCAGGGAACAACCCGACCCAGGCGTCCAGGTCACGCATGTCCAGGGCCAGCGCGTACTTGGCTGGCAGCATGCGGATTTCCTCCAGCGACTCCAGCCGGTCCAGCCGCGCCTGCAAGCTTTGCTCGTTCATGGCGATCTCCCGGATCATCGCTGCGAGGAAATGTTGCCGCCGTCGACGACGATCTCGGCGGCGTTGATGTAGCTGGCCTCGTCGGACAGCAGGAAGCGCACCACCCGGCCGATCTCCGCTGGCTGGCCCAGGCGGCCGAGGATGATCCGGCGCTCGAAATGACCGGGGCGCGCGGCCGCAATTGGCGCCACCATCGGGGTGAGGATCTGCCCCGGCGACACCGAGTTGACACGGATACCGTCGGCGCCAAGGGCATCGGCCATCGAGCGAACCATCGACAGCATCCCGCCCTTGGAGGCGCTGTAGGAAGGAATCAACCCATTACCCAGGGTGGCGTTGATCGAGGCGATGCCGACCACCGCAGAGCCCGGATTGGCCCGCAGGTCCGGCAGCATGGCCTGCACCAGCAGTGCCATGGCGCGCAGGTTGACGTTCAACACCAGGTCCCAGCTGTCCGCCGTCAGATTTTCCAGGCCGCTCTGGTCAACGACGCCAGCGGCATGCACCAGGCCGCCCGGTGCCCCGAGTTCAGCACGGGTCCGCCCCAGGGCCGGGGCGATGGCCGCCGGATCGCGCAGGTCGATGCCCAGGCCCAGGCACGGCACGCCGTATTGCTCGGCCAGACGCGCCGCCACGGCCTGGGCCTTGTCGGCCTGCAGGTCCCAGATGGCGACAGGGCGTTTGACCGCTGCCAGCGCCTCGGCAGTGGCCTCACCGATACCGGAGGCGCCGCCAGTCACCAGCACCGGGCTGGCGGGAACATTCAGTTGGATATCCATGGGTCACGCCTCGCTCAGGGCCGATCTGATTTCAGTGGAGGTCGCCGAGGTGTAGTCGCTGGCGCCGACGTTGAGTTCGCAGGTCTTGCCGCCATCGACCACCAGTGTCTGGCCGGTGATGTAGGAGGACTCGTCCGTGGCGAGGAAGAGGATGGCGTTGCCGACCTCCTCCGGCTGGCCGATGCGCCCCAGCGGCACGGCCCGCGCTGTGCCCGCGATCATCTGCTCACTGCGCATCGCCTCGCGGGTGCCTTCGCTCCAGACGATGCCGGGAATGACCACGTTGACGCGGACTTTCTCGGCCGCGCCTTCCAGGGCCGCCGCGCGACTGAAGTTGACGACGCCGGCCTTGGCCGCGCCGTAGGCGCTGAGACCGGGACTGCCGAGCAGGCCGGCGACCGAGCCCATGTTGATGATCGAGCCGCCCTTGCCCTGCATCACCCGCATCGCCGCACGGGTGCCGAAGAAGGCCACATCGAGGCTGCCGCGCAGGCTCTTGTGCCACTCCTCGGTGGAAAGGCCCGCCAGCGGGCCCCAGGTGTAATTCACCGCGTTGTTGACCATGACGTCGAAGCGGCCGAAGCGCTCCAGGGTCTTGCTCACGGCATTTTCCACCGACTGCTCATCGGTGACGTCGGCCTGCACCCAATCGGCCTCCCCACCTTGCGCGCGAATCTCCGCCACCACCGCCTCCAGCGGTGCCTGGCGACGTCCGCAGACCATCACCTTGCAGCCCTGGGCCGCGAACAACCGAGCCGCCGCCGCGCCGATTCCCGTGCCGGCGCCACTGATCAGCGCCACCTTGCCTTGCAGTCGTCCACTCATGGGAAGTCCTCTCAGAGCATCATCATGCCGCCGGCGGCGGCGAGGGTTTGTCCGGTAAAAGCGCTGGCTTCATCGCTGGCCAGGAACAGACAGGTCCGCGCGATTTCTTCCGGCTCCAGCAGGCGACCGAGGGGAATGGCACGCTCCAGGGCCTGCTGCCATTCGCGGGAGATCGACTGCATCATCGGCGTGCGGGTCGGCCCCGGGCAGATGGTGTTGACGCGGATCCCGCGCGGGCCGAGGTCGCGAGCCAGGCACTTGCCCAGGCCGATCACGGCGGCCTTGGACGCGCAGTAGGCAAGCGGCCCTTCACCGCTGAGCGCGGACAGGCTGGCGATGTTGATGATCGAGCCCATCCGGCCGCTGGCGATCATCAGGCGCACCGCCGCACGGCTGCAGTAGAAGGTGCCATTGAGGTTGATATCGACGATTCGCTGCCAACCGGCATCGGTCAGGTCGACGATCATGTCGGTGAACACGTCGGGCTCCACGCCCGCGGCCAATTGCTCGCTGCGCTTGGCCAGGCGCTGCTGGTACTGGTCGAAGCCATCGCCGGGCACCTGGCCGACGCCGGCGTTGTTGACCAGCACATCAAGGCAGCCGTAGCGCTCGTCCACCTCGGCAAACAATCTCGCCACCGACGCGCTGTCACCGATGTCGCAGGCACTGGCGAAACTGCTCTCGCGCGTTGCCAGTTCGGCGACCGTGCGCTGCGCCGCCGCCTCGTCGATGTCCACCACCACCACGCTCGCCCCTTCGGCGGCGAACAATGCCGCCGTGGCACGCCCCATTCCCGATCCCGCACCGGTAACCAGCGCGACCTTGCCTTCGAGCCTCATGTCCCGTCCTTCCGCTTGTTGTTGTTCTGAAATGCCGTGCTCAGATCAGGTGCAGCTGGCTGCGGGCCTGTTCCGGCACCTCGTCGAGCTGCTGCCAGACACCGCCCTTGCACTCGAATACCTTCCGGGCCGGCTCAGGCAGGTCGGCGACATCCGTGTAGAACTGCTCGTACCACTCGCGCAGCTGGTACACCGGGCCATCCCCTTCGCAGAGGATCGGTTTGTCGATGCGGGTCTTGCTGTTCCAGATCTCCACGTCCTGGAAGAAGGACTTGTGCGCTTGCCCGGCATAGCCCTCGGCGATGGCCTCGTTCTCGGCTTCGGAGAGTCCCGGCTGCTTCCTGACCTTGATCGCGTAGCGCAGCTCGAAGCTGTTCTGGTCGATGGGCACGTGGCAGTTGAGCAGCAGCGTGTCGAGGGTCTGCCCGCCGGCCTGCGCGGTCATGCGAGTGATGTGGTAGGCGGGCCCGAAGTAGGCGCTGTCCGCGCGCAGGCCGCTGCCCAGCAACTCGCTGTCCTCGCCCTGGAACATCTGGTAGCCCCGGTGTCCGTCGAAGGTGTTGCAGAAGTAGCTGGCCGGCGAGCCATGTACCGGCCCGAAATGCGCGAAGTCGGCGAGGTTATCCACCAGCTCGCGGCAGTTGGTCTGGATGACCATCTTGCGCATCATCCACTCCGTCCACTCGGCCGAATAACAGGCCTCGATACGCGGCACTTCCACCTCGGGATCCGGCGCATTGCCTTCGGGGTCGTTCCAGACGTACAGCAGCTGGTTCTTCTCCAACGTCGGCCACGCCTTGACCCGCGCCCGCATGGGCACGCGCTTGCAATAGGGAATCGACACGCACTTGCCGTCGCTGCCCCACTTCCAGTGGTGGAAGGGGCACACCACGGTATCGCCCTCCACATGCCCACCGGCGAGGTCCGCGCCCATGTGCGGGCAGTAGCCGTCGAGGATGTGCATCGCGCCGTCTTCGCCACGGAACGCCACGAGGCGGGTGCCGAAGATGTTCAGTGGATGAGGCTTGCCGTCTGCGTAATCGGTTACCAGGCCGAGGCAGTGCCAGCCTCGGGCGAAACGCGGCGCGGATACGCCGCCATGAAGGGGAGTCGACCGTTCCATGCTGATCTCCTGAAGGGGGATGGATGTCGACTCGAACTATTCTCCATCCCCGATTCCCGGACATCCTTGCCCGGGACTAGCCCACGCGGGTTAGACCTCCCGCCTACCCCACAAGCTATGGCATTACGTCCAAACACTGGTGCGCACAGCGCACCGAGCGCGGAGCTACGGGACCGGGTTGGGATAGGCCTCGAGGAACTGCCCGGCGAAGCGTTCAACAGCCTCAGCCGGCAAGCGATTGATACCGGCGGCGCGCTTGCGCCCTCCCCCGGTGGCGAACCCCCGACAGAAAGCATCCGCCTCCAGGCTGGCCGTGGCCGGCACACGCAGGCTGAACATCCAGTCGCCGTCCGTCCGGACGCTCAGCAGACCGAGCGCACGCCCCGGATCGCGAGCGGCCAACTGGTTCGCCAGCACGCCGCTGACCCGCCGCGCCCAAGGCTCGGCCGGCAATCGGTAAAGCGTCGCGCCACTCCCCAGCTGCCAGGGCTCCAGGCTGGCTGCCTGCGCCATGTCAGCAGCGTGCCCGGCACGCAGGCGGGCGAAGCTGGGGCTGTTCCGGATGAAGTCGAGCGGGTCCTGATACGGCAGCAATTCCGCTGCCAGGGCCACAGGGGCGAAGTGCAGGTCGGCCAGGCTGTCCCCGTAGGCGTTGTAGTTCAGCAACAGGCCCAGCTCTTCGAGCGCGCGAGTGTCCTCGTCCGCCAGCCCATGACGCGCGGCCAGCGCCCTCGCCGGGCCAGCCATGCCATCGCCGAAGGCCGCTGCCACCGCCCAGCGGTGGAATCGCCCCTCCAGGAAGCGATCCACCAGCAGACTGGTGCAGACATCCGCAGCGGTGTCGATGTACGACTCGAAGCCGGGATGGTCCGGCAGCTCCCCGGCGAAGTGGTGGTCGAAGTAGCGGACACGGGCTCCCGCACCGAGCAGCCGCGCCGCATCGGCGCGGTTTTCCTCGTGGGAGACGTCGAGCACCGTCACCCGCTCTCCGGCTCCGGCCTGCACCCGTTGCAGCAAGGCAATGTCACGCTTCACCCCGCTGACCAGGCGCACATCCGCCGCCAGTTCACCCGCCAGGCGCAGCTGCTGCAGGGCGCAGAGGCCGTCCGCATCACCGTTGAAAGCACAATGATCGAGCATCGTCTCCCCCCTCACTCAGCGCATCAGCTCGCCGCCATTGGCGTCCAGCTGCACACCATTGATGGCGCTGGCGTAGTCGGAGGCCAGGAACAGGGCCGCACGGGCGCATTCCTCGTCCCCCGGCATACGTCCGCCGGGAATGCCCGCGCTGAATTCGGCTCGCACCTGCTCCTCGCTGACACCGCGCGCGGCGGCCGCCTCGCGTACATGGGCCTGTACCGGCTCCCCCCACATCCAGCCGCAGGCCAGGCCGTTCACCCGCAGGCCATGCTCGGCCAGTTCAGATGCCAGGTAACGCACCGCCACGGACAGCGTGCCCTTGGAGACGGCATAGGCACCACCGCCGGCATAGGGCTGGTGCACGCCCAGGGTGCTGATCATGACGATGGCGCCAGCGCGCTGGGCCTTCATCTGCGGCAGCACGGCGCGGGTCAGGTGCAGCGAGCCGAACAGGTTGACGTCCAGGGCCTCCTGCAGCAGCTCGTCCGAACAGCCTTCCAGTGAGTCGAAGCCGCCATGGGCATAGGCGCTGTTGACCAGTGCATCGATGCGCCCGAAGCGCTCCAGCGTGGCCTCGGCAAAGGCCCGGCAGGCCTTGGCGTCGCTCACATCGGTGGGCATCCAGAACACCTGGCAGTCGGTGCCCAGGGCGCGGATGCGCTGCTCCGCGTCACGCAGGCGCGCCTCATTGCGGGCGCAGATGGCGACGGCGCGAGCGCCTTCACGGGCGGCTTCCAGGGCGAGCTTGATGCCCATGCCCGGGCCGATGCCGGAGATCATCACAACCTTGTCTTTCAGCAACATGTTCGGTTCCTCTTGTTGTTGGTCTTGGAATCTCAGTGCGCCAGGTGGCGGGCGCGGTACTCGCCGTAATCGCGCTGCAGCCGCGCCTCGTCGAGGCCAAACGCCTCAGCGTCGTAGTGATGCGCGGCGCGTTTCTCGCGGCCGTTGGCGGCCAGCCAGTCGGTCATGGCGGCGCGCACATCCGTCGTGAGTTCCAGCCCGGCGAAGCGATAGATCCGCTCCACCACCTCCAGTGGCTGGCTGACGGTGTCCTCGAAGTGCACGTCGAGAAATGCCCCGTCCGGCATGGGCTCGCGGACCGCCATGGTGTGACGCAGGGCGCGGGCCATGCGGGTGTTCCACTGCTCGCCCACCTGGGCCGGGTCCGCCTCTTCGCTGTAGATCTGCCAGAGGGTGTGGATAAAGCTCGCCAGGGAGGGGATGGTCTTGCCCGGATCGCGATGGGTCAGCACCACCTGAGCGCGCGGGAAGACCTGGAACAGCAGCTCCAGGGTGTGCAGGTGCTGCGGGCTCTTCAGCAGCCAGCGACGACCCGGTGCGATGCCGCGACGGGCCTGCTGCCAGCTCAGGAATTGCAGCATCTTCTTCAGGTAGGCGTAGACCTGGACCTGGTCCTGGCGATCGAGCCAGGCGGTGTAGGCCGGCACGTTCACATAGGAATCCATGGCGCAGAGGAAGGAGTGCTCCATGAGCATGAACTCTTCGTCCGGCTGCTCCGCGTCCAACGGATGGATGGTGAGGATTTGCGGCACGAATTCGATCATCGCGGCGACCTCGGCCTTCGCCCGACCGATCCGCACTTCAGGCTGCTCCAGCGTCTCCCCGGGCAACGGCGCCGGATAGCGGGTCTCCCACCATTGCGCCTTGCTGAACTGCGGGTCCACCGACAGCACGCGCTGCAACAGCGTGGTTCCGGTGCGCGGCAGGCCGACGATTACCAGCGGGTCGTCGATGGGCTGCTGGAGGATTTCCGGAAAGCGCTTGCAGTGGTCTTCGATCACCAGGCGGTTGACCAGTTGCGCCACCAGTTTTTCCCGGAGCAAGCCGCGCCCGTGGGTGGAAAGACGGGCCTCCTGGTTCAGGGCGCCCTCAAGGACCTCAAGGGCCTCGCGGAAGTCGCCGGGACCGAAGTCCTCCAGGCCACCAGCGCGGGCACTGGCTTCGGCCAGCAGGCTGTCGGGGGCGAATTCGCTGCCCGGTGCGATGGAATGGGTCATTGCAGCTCCTTCAGGTGGTTCAGCTTGACCACGCGGGTGGCGGGGTGGACCGGCTGGCTGGCGCCGACCCAACGCAGACAGAGGGTGCCGTTGGCATGGCCGGCGGTTTCCAGCCAGTTCGGCAGGCCGGGATCACGGTGGCTCAGCACCAGGCGCACGCCGCCGCGCTTGTCCAGCTGCGCCGAGTGCTTGTTCAGGCAGATGCGGTGGTGGCGGTAGTCCAGCGACTCCATCCAGTAGTTGTTGATCTGCAGATTCCAGAAGTCGCAGTCGGGCACCTGGTCGACTTCGATCAGCAGCGCCTCGTCGTCGGCCAGCTCCCAATAGCCGTGGTAGTAGAAGATGTTCGGATCACCACCCACCGACTGGCACAGGGCCTGGTCCGCCGGTGGCAGGCCATTGGTGTGGGCCTGGTAGCCCTCGGCCCAATCCGCGAAAAGACGCGCGGTGTTCTCGACGAAGCTGGCGGCGCGACCCAGGCTCTGCTGCAGGCGCGCGGCGTTCAGCGGTTCGGGCTGCTGGCGACTATCCAGCCGCTCGATGCGCAGTTGCGCGGGCTGCTCGCTGGCGCGGTCGAGGAAAGTCTGGCGCACGATCAGGGCGTTGCTCTCCGGTTCCAGGCGCACCCAGTTGCCCTTGGCCGGTGGCTCCTGGCTGAGGATGACCTCGAAGCTGCCATCGGCCTCCAGTTGCAGCTGGCTGGCGTCGATGAAGCCGGTCTGGATCATCTTGCCGTCGCTTTCATAGCCGCCCTTCTGGGTGCCGAAGCTGAGGTAGGACACGCTGCCGCGACGGCCGCTGACGCGGTACTGATGCTGGCCGTTCAGGCGGGCGTACTGGTAGAGGTTGTCCGGGTTGTCGGCGCCGATCTTGGCCGTCTCGTGGGACGGCGAGAAGAAGCCGGGGAAGTCCGGGTCAGCGAACTCCAGGTGCATTTCCAGGGCAATGCGCAGCAGGCGCGTGAGGTAGCGGAACCCCTCGGCGCGGGTGTGCGCATCGCTGGGTGCCTCGCTCCGCAGGATCTGCTCGCCACTACGTTTGAGCTGGTCGCAGAAATCGCTCCAGACCTGCCCGCTGCACACCTGTTGCTCGATGTTCTCGGTCGTCATCTCGGTCTCCTCTGGTCCGGCGGATGGCCCGCCACTGCGGAAACCTTAGGGAGATGGACGGGGCGGATTCTTCGTCTGGGCGGACTAAATCACCGGCTGGCTCGCTGCTGGATGTAGCTCCGTAGGATGGGTGGAGCTTGCGATACCCATCGACCGTGATTGATGGGTATCGCTCCGCTCCACCCATCCTACGGCTCGACTTCTAGTCCACCCGGACGAGGAAGAGCGGGCGCGGTGCGCGGAGCATCGGCCGGATCGGCGCCGCACGGAGCGGCGCCTGTTTCCCGAGGAATCCCCGATGGCTGAAGAAAAGAACCTGGTGCGGTCGCTGACCGTGGATATCGCCGCCCCCGCCGAGCTGGTCTGGTCGGTGCTGGTCGATCTGGAACGCTACCCGCAGTGGAACCCCTTCACCGTCAAGGTAGAGTCCAGTCTGCGAATGGGCGAGCCGGTGAACCTGTACCTGCCCAACCCCGCCAGCCCCGGCGAGTTGGTGCATGTGATCGAGCAACTGGTGGCCTTCGAACCGCACCGCCTGCTCTCGTGGGAGATGTTCGCCAGCGCCGACAACCCGGACGCCGCCCGTCGCGACCAGGTGATCGAAGCCACAGGCCCCGACAGCTGCCGTTACTACACCACCGACCTGTTCCTCGGTCCTACCGCCGATCAGGTGATGGAGCTGCATGGCCCCTGGGTCAAGCAGGGCTTCGATGCGGTCGCCCTAGCGGTGAAGGCACGGGCCGAATCCCTGATTGGCAACCGCCGCTGAAACCTTGTCCGGTCAGACGAAGAACCTGCAGCGACGCATTCCCTACCGTGGAAAAAAGCCGGCCCGCCCCATGCGGCGCCGGCTCCATCCAACGGAGGCAAGCGATGCTGACACACCTACAACGACTGGAAGCGGAGAGCGTCCAGATCATCCGGGAAGTCGTCGCCGAGTGTGAAAACCCGGTGATGCTCTACTCCATCGGCAAGGACAGCGCGGTCATGCTGCACCTGGCGATGAAGGCTTTTGCCCCGGGCAAACCGCCCTTCCCCCTGCTGCACGTGGACACCACCTGGAAGTTCCGCGAAATGATCGCTTTCCGCGACCAGACCGCCGAACGCCTGGGCCTGGAACTGCTGGTGCACATCAACCCGGAAGGCCAGGAACGCGGGATCAACCCCTTCACCCACGGCTCGGCGCTGCACACCGATATCTGGAAGACCCAAGGGCTGAAGCAGGCCCTGGACCTGCACGGCTTCGACGCGGCCTTCGGCGGTGCCCGCCGCGATGAGGAGAAGTCCCGCGCCAAGGAGCGGGTGTTCTCGATCCGCTCCGAGCAGCACCGCTGGGACCCCAAGCAACAGCGCCCCGAACTCTGGCGCCTGTACAACACCCGCAAGCGCAAGGGCGAGAGTCTGCGCGTGTTCCCGCTCTCCAACTGGACCGAGCTGGATATCTGGCAATACATCTACCTCGAAGGCATCCCGATCGTGCCCCTGTACTTCGCCCAAGAGCGTCCGGTGGTACGCCGGGACGGCACCCTGATCATGGTCGATGACGAGCGCCTGCCGCTGCTGCCCGGCGAAACGCCGGAACTGCGCAAGGTGCGCTTCCGCACCCTCGGCTGCTACCCGCTGACCGGTGCCATCGACAGCGAGGCCGACAGCCTCCCGGCGATCATCCAGGAAATGCTGGTGAGCCGAACCTCCGAACGCCAGGGCCGACTGATCGACAGCGATTCATCCGGCTCCATGGAGAAGAAGAAGCAAGAGGGGTACTTCTGATGAACGCCATTTCGAACCTGGACCAGTACCTGCAGCAACAACAGCGCAAGGACCTGCTGCGCTTCATCACCTGCGGCAGCGTCGACGACGGCAAGAGCACCCTGATCGGGCGCCTGCTCTACGAAACCAAAGTGCTCTTCGAGGACCAGCTCGGCCAACTGGAAGCGGATTCGAAGAAACTCGGCACCCAGGGCGGCGAGCTGGACTTCGCCCTGCTGGTGGACGGCCTGGCCGCCGAGCGTGAACAAGGCATCACCATCGACGTGGCCTACCGGTTCTTCGCCACCGACAAGCGCAAGTTCATCGTCGCCGACACCCCCGGCCACGAGCAGTACACCCGCAACATGGTCACCGGCGCCTCCACCGCCGACGTGGCGGTGATCCTGGTCGACGCGCGCCAGGGCCTGCTGCCGCAGACCCGCCGGCACAGCTACCTGGTGTCCCTGCTGGGCATCCGCCGGGTGCTGGTGGCGGTGAACAAGATGGACCTGATGGGTTATTCCGAAGAGGTCTTCGCCCGAATCGAAGCCGACTACCGCGCCTTTGCCGAACAGCTCGGCCTGAGCGACATCCAGTGCATCCCGCTGTCAGCGCTCAAAGGCGACAACCTCATCGAGCGCAGCACCAGCATGCCCTGGTACCAGGGTCCCAGCCTGCTGCAGCACCTCGAAACCGTGCCCCTGGACGACGACCGTGCGAGCCACGCGCCGTTCCGCCTGCCGGTGCAGTGGGTGAACCGCCCCAACCTCGATTTCCGTGGCTACTCGGGCAACGTGGCGGCGGGCAGCATCCGTGTCGGCGAGCGCATCCGCGTGCTGCCGTCGGGCAAGCAGAGCCGGGTGAGCGGCATCCTTGGCCTCGCCGGCGAGCAGCAGGAAGCGGTCTGCGGCCAGGCGGTGACCCTGACCCTGGAAGACGAGATCGACATCAGCCGTGGCGACCTCATCGCCCTGGCCGACGCGCCGCCAGCGGTGGCCGACCAGTTCGAATCCACCCTGGTCTGGATGGGCGAAGAGCCGATGCTGCCTGGCCGCCCCTACCTGCTGAAAATCGGCTGCCGCACCCTGGGCATGAGCTGCACCACCCTCAAGCACAAGGTGGACGTGAACAGCCTGCAACAGCTGGCGGCCCGGACCCTGGAGCTGAACGAGATCGGCGTCTGCGACCTGAGCCTGGACCAGCCGATCCCCTTCGATGCCTATGCGGATAACCGCGATACCGGCGGCTTCATCATCATCGACCGCCTGACCAACCAGACCGTCGGCGCCGGCATGCTGCACTTCGCCCTGCGCCGCGCGCAGAACGTGCACTGGCAGGCCATCGACGTGAACGGTGCGGCCCGTGCCACCCTGAAGGGCCAGACGCCGCGCATCCTCTGGTTCACCGGTCTCTCCGGGGCGGGCAAGTCGACCATCGCCAATCTGGTGGAGCGCAAGCTGCACGCCCTGGGCCGTCACACCTACCTGCTGGACGGTGACAACGTGCGCCACGGCCTGAACCGCGACCTGGGCTTCAGCGAGGCGGACCGGGTGGAGAACATCCGCCGCGTAGCGGAAGTGGCGCGGCTGATGCTGGATGCCGGGCTGATCACGCTGGTGTCCTTCATCTCGCCATTCCGTGCCGAGCGCGACCTGGCGCGCAGCCTGGCGGGCGAAGGGGCCTTCCTGGAGATCTTCATCGACGCATCGCTGGAGCTGGCCGAGAGCCGCGACCCCAAGGGCCTCTATCAGAAAGCCCGGCGCGGTGAACTGAAGAACTTCACCGGCATCGATTCGCCCTACGAGCCGCCGCTGGCACCGGACCTGCGCATCGATACGGCGAGCGAATCGGCCGAAGCCGCCGCCGAGCGCATCGTCGAGCACCTGTTGGCGCTCTGAGCCCGCTCCCTCGACGGGGCTGACCCGTAGGAGCGAGGGGGACGCCGAGTTCTTGCTCGCGAATGTCCTGTACTCGGACGTTCGCGAGCAGAGCTCGCTCCTACATTTCCCAGCCAACCGAATCGATCCCTGCCGCCACTAGGCCAAACGGACGATTTATCCACAGTCCGCCGCGCCAATACTCGGCCCATCCAGCCCGACAACCACAACAAGCGAGGCGAGGATGCACAACTACCGACACGCCCATGAACTTGCAGCCATCAGCTCGGCGGAACTCAGCGAGCTGCTGGCATTGACCTACCAGGGCCCCCTGGAACCCACACCCTGGGCCGGCCTGCTGGAAGCGCTGCGCCTGCGTTTCGAGGCCAGCTTCCTGACCCTGGTATTGCGCAACCCCGCCCACGAAAGGCCGGGGCTGATCGTCAACGCCTCGATCCACGGGCCGCACCTGCCGGGCGAGCCGTCCTACAGCGAGCACTACTACTCGATCTGCCCCTTCCTCCACTGGTCCGCCGACCAGGTGGCCAGCGCTGACCAGGTGATGGGCAGCGACCACTGGCTGGCGCACGACTTCTACCGGAACTACCTCCAGCCGCTGGACCTGCGCTACGTACTGGTGGCCAACATGCGCACGACGGCAGGCATGCATTGCGCGCTGTTCGCCTGCCGCGAGCACGCCAGCCGGGACTTCGACGATAGTGAAATCGCCCTGGTGCGCCTGCTGCTGCCACACCTGCAGCAGGCCGTGGACCTGCACTCCACGGTGGACCAACTGGACTCCGAGCGCCTGCTCTATGCCGCCACCATTGACCGCCTGCTGGTGGGCACTGCCATCCTCGACGAAACCGGCAAGGTGATGCGCAGCAACCAGGCCGCCCAGCAGCTGCTCGACAGCCATGATGGCCTCGAATGCCGACAGGAAAAGCTCAGCGCTTTCTCTGGCCAGGACAACCGCAACCTGCAACGGGCGATCCTCGCCGCGCTGCAGCATCACCAGCACGGCCGGGAAGACTGTGTCGAAGTGCTGACCCTGACCCGCCCCACTGGCGAAGTGCCGTTGAACGTGCTGCTGCGTCCCATCGCCCTGGACCACGAAAGCCGTGGGGCAGCCCGGAGACCGGCGGTGGCGGTGTTCATCCGCGACCCCAGCGACTCGCCCCAAGCCTCCCGGCGCCTGTTGCGCAGCCTGTTCCAGCTGACCCGCACGGAAACCGAGGTGGCGATGTTGATCATGGACGGCCTGACCCTTGACGAAAGCGCCGAGCGCCTCGGGGTCACGCGCAATACTGTGCGGGCGCACCTGCGCGGCGTGTTCGCCAAGACCGGCGCGACCCGCCAGGCGCAACTGGTGAAGACCCTGCTGAACAGCGTCGCTTCGCTGGCTTGAGCAGATTTCGTTCGGTAATCGGTCCCCTCGGTGCAGCCGGTCTGCCAGCGGCGGCTGCCCTGGGGACCACGTGATAAAACGCCTAGCTCGTTCGAACGATGAACGGGTCAATCATCCGGGTAACGCTGTATTTCCAGACCAGTTGATACCGCGCGACTGCCATGATTTTCGCGACGCCTGCAGGGTGAACAAGAATTATGAATCCATCCGACATCTCTCTGGATCAACTCAGCCAGCTCATCGAGCAGATCTACGAAGGCGCCAGCGAAGAGCTGCCCTGGCAGCGAAGCCTCGAACAGCTGCGGACCGCGCTGGGCGCCAACTACGTCACGCTGATCCTGCGCCCCAGTGCGCCAGGTGATCCCGGCTTCATGGTCAACGCCGGCCCGGTCGAGACCTGGGCAGTCTCCGCATACAGCGAAACCTATTACGCCCTCGACCCCTTCGTCGGCCTGCCCGCTGGCGAAGTCCACACGGTGGCCGAACTGCTGGGCGAAGAGCGCTGGCTGAAATCGGATTTCTACCTGAGTTTCAATGCACCGCTGGATGTGTTCCACATCATGGGTGCCGACCTGTACACCGCCAACGGCATCGAGTGCCGCCTGCGTGTCTGCCGTCCGCACCAGGACAGCAGTTTCACTGCGCAGGACAAGGCGTTCTGCGCACGCCTGCTGCCGCATTTGCGGCGTGCGGTAAACCTGTATGGCCAGCTCAAGCGCAGTGAGGTCGAACGCCAGCTGTATGCCTCGGCGGTCGAGCGCATGCAGATCGGCACCATCATTCTCGACAACCATCTGCAGGTCATGGAAACCAATCAGGCCGCCAATGAAATGCTAGGCGAGGGTGATGGCCTGAACGTCGCCGGAGACCGTCTCGGTGCAGCCTATCGGCGCGACAACCAGGCCTTGCAGCGTTTGATCAAGCAAGCCTTGGAGCAGCGCGTATCGGAGGGTCCGAGAATCGCAGAAGCCATCACCCTGCAGCGTCCCTCCGGCCGCAGCAGCCTGGGGGTGGTGGTGCAAAGCCTGCCCCGCGAGGAAAGCCTGGAAGGCCGGCATCCGGCCGTGGCGGTTTTCCTGCGTGATCCGGAACGCCGGGCAGACGTGCAACAGCAGCCGCTACGTCAGCTGTTCGGCTTCACCCCCGCCGAAGCCGCCCTGGCGATCCAGCTGGCCCATGGCAACACACTGGACGAAGCCGGCGTCCAACTGAACATCCGCCGCAACACGGTGAAGGCGCACTTGCGGGCGATCTTCTCCAAGGCCGGGGTTACCCGTCAGAGCGAACTGGCCTATGTCCTGCACAACAGCGTGGCCGTGCTGGGCGGTAGTGTCGCGGGTGCGGAAAGCACCAGAAGCCTGTAGTTCGGTTGTGGGGGCGAATTTATTCGCCCCCACAGAAAAGCCGTTCGATGCCAGGCCTTTCGCCTTACACCGCCATCTTGCGCAGGGCGTCCTTGGTCACCTTGCCGGCCGCATTGAGCGGCATGGCATCGACCAGCAAGGCACGGCGCGGCACCTTGTAGTTGGCCATCTGTTCGCGGCACCAGGCGAGGAAGGCCTGGGTGTCCACCGGCTTGCCGGCGGCGGGCAGCAGGAAGGCCATGGCCACCTCCCCCAGGCGCTCGTCTGGAATGCCGATTACCGCCGCCTGGGCCACCCCCGGATAGCGCAGGATGACCTGCTCGATTTCCGCCGGGTACACGTTGAAGCCACCGGTGATGAACATGTCCTTGATGCGGTCGGTGATGCGCAGATAACCGTCCTCGTCGAGCACGCCGACATCGCCCGTGTGCAGCCAGCCATCGGCATCGATGGCTTCGGCCGTGGCCTCGGGGTTGTTGAAGTAGCCCTGCATCAGGTTGTAGCCGCGCACCAGCAGCTCTCCGGGTTCGCCGGTCGGCACCGGGTTGCCGGCGCCATCGACGCAGCGCACTTCCACATCCGGGAAAGCGCGGCCCGAGGTGGTTGCGATCCGCTCTGCGGAATCCCCCGGACGGCAGATGGTGACGAAGCCGCAGGCCTCGGTCAGGCCGTAGGCGGTGACGATGGTTTCGAAGCCCAGCTCGCTGCGCATGCGCCGCACCATTTCCACCGGCACCGAGGCCGCCCCGGTCACCGCGACCCGCAAGCTGGAAAGGTCAAAGCGCTCGCGCTCGGGGAAGGCCAGGATCGATTGGTACAGGGTCGGCGGCCCGGGGAGCACATTCACCCGCTCGCGAGCGACGCGTTCGAGCATCACCGGCACATCGAACACCTGCTGCGGCAGGATGCAGCAACCGCGCATCAGCGCCGCCAGCCAGCCGGCCTTGTAGCCGAAGCTGTGGAAGAACGGGTTGACGATCAGGTAGCGGTCACCCGGACGCAGCCCGACCATGGCGCTCCAGTCGCGGACGATGCGCAGGTTCTGGCCGTGGGCGGTCATCACGCCCTTGGGCTTGCCAGTGGTGCCGGAGGTGAACAGCAGGTCCGACAGGCTGTGCTGATCCACCTGGCTCTCGCGCACCGCCAGCTCCGCCGGGGACACCTCGTCCGCCAACGCCATGAAATCGTCCCAGCCGAGGCAATCCGGTGCCGCGCCGCGCAGGCAGATACGCGTGCGCAGGTCCGGCAACGCTTCACCGGCCAGCAGCGACGGGTAGTCGGTGCCAAGGAATTCGCCAATCACGAACAGCAGGCTGGCGCCGCTCTCGCGCAGGATGAAGCCCGCCTCGCTGCCTTTCATCCGCGTGTTCAGCGGCACCAGCACCGCGCCGACGCTCTGCAGGGCGATGGCGGCGACTATCCATTCATGGATGTTCGGCGCCCAGATCGCCACCCGCTCGCCGGCCTGAATGTCCAGCGCCAGCAGGGCGCGGGCGGCTTGACGGCGCAACTGGTCGAGCCGGTGGTAGCTGATGCGGACGCTGTCGTCCTCGATGGCCATGGATTCGCCGTAGCGGGTCGAGGTGGCGGCCAGCAGCTGAGGAATGGTCAGGACGCTTTCCAGGTCGGTCATGGGCTTTTCTCGGGGCGCGACGGGGCAGCGGCCGGGTAAATCCGGCCGTGGCATGGATGGGAAATCAGGCTTGCGGCGGTGCGAAACGGCGGCCGGCGGAGAAGCCGCCATCCACCGCGATCATCTGTCCGCTGACGAAGGAGGCATCGTCGGAAGCGAGGAACAGCGCCACGCTGGCCACCTCGTCCGGCTGCCCGGCACGGCAGAGCATGTGCTGGGAGGCGAAGTAGGCGTGGAACTCCTTCTGCTCCTTGACCATCTGGGTCATGGGCGTGTCGATCAGGCCCGGGCAGAGACCGTTGACGCGGATATTGGCGTGGCCGTAGTCGATGGCCATGGAGCGGGTCAGCTGGGTGATGCCGCCCTTGGCGGTGTTGTAGGCGGCGTTGCCGTCGCAGCCCTGCAGGCCGAAGATCGAACCGAAGTTGATGATCGAGCCGCTGCGCTGGGCGACCATCTGCGGCAGTGCATAGCGGCTGGTCAGCATGGAACCGGTCAGGTGGATATCCAGGACCCGGCGCCACTCCTCGGTGCTGGTCTCGGTGATGCTGCCACGGCTGGCGATGCCGGCGGCGTTGACCAGCGCGTCGATGCGGCCGAAGCGTGCAACTACCTCTTCCATCACCGCCTGCACCCGCGCTTCATCACGCACATCGAGGCTCATGAACAGCGGCGCGGGGCTCAGACCTTCGAGGCTAGCGGCGACATCCGCGCGGGGCTCGCCCAGATCCAGCCCGATGACCTGCGCGCCTTCGGCGGCGAAACGACGAACACAGGCCAGACCGATACCCGATGCAGCTCCGGTGATGACCGCGACCTTGCTAGACAGACGTGCCATGGGAAACCTCGTTGCTTGTTCTTGGAATGGGTTTTTCGGCGGAGTTTACATAACGCGGCGGGGGGCATGATCGTCCGTTGAGACTACGCCTTGTTCCCTTGAAGGGGGCACCATCCTTGTAGGAGCGAGCTTGCTCGCGAACCTCCTGACTCCGGCCTTTCGCGAGCAAGCTCGCTCCTACACATGGCCCGTGCCTCGCCAATAAAAAACCCGGCCGAAGCCGGGTGTAAAGGCACAGACATACACGCTCAATACCACCGGTGAGGGCGGTAGCTCCCGGCTGTCACCCCGGAAACTTCAGTTTCAGCCGCGCGCTGCCGGGGCGGCCCTGGCATGCCAGGGTCCAGCCTTCGGCGAGTTCCGCGGGGCTGAGAATATCGTTGCGGGAGAGCACCACTTCGCCCTCCTCCACCTTGCACATGCAGGCGCCACAGAAGCCTTCTTCACAGGAGTAAGGCGCGTCGAGGCCCGCATTACGCATGCTCTGCAGCAGGGTCTCGCCCGATTGCACGGGCACTTCGCTGAGCTGGCCGTCGAGCTCCACCAGCAGTTGCTCCGCCTCGACGCCAGCGGCCGCCGGAACGGCCTCCTGGGCATCCGGATCGGGCGGCGAGACGAAGCGCTCCACATGGATGCGTTCGCGCGCTTCCCCCAGCCCCAGCAGGGCCCCTTCCACGGTGTCCATGAAAGGACCGGGGCCGCAGATGTAGAACTCCGCACCGGCGTGGCCGCGCACCAGCTGGCGCACTTCGCCCTGGCTGAGGAAGCCCTGCACCGAATCCAGCACATGCACCACTTCCAGCTGGTCCACATGGGCCTTGGCCAGTGCCTTCAGCTCATCGCGGAAGATGACCGAGGCTTCGTCGCGATTGGCGTACACCAGCTTGATCCGGCGGTCGGTGGTCCTCAGCGCCGATTTGAGGATGGAAAACACCGGGGTGATCCCCGAACCACCGCCGAACAGCACCAGGTCATGGTCACCGGGGCGCAGATGGAAATGCCCGGCCGGCGGCAGCACCTCCAACAGGTCGCCGGGACGCACCTGGTCGTTGAACCAGTTGGACACCCGGCCGCCTTCCACCCGTTTGACGGTGACCTTCGGCAGGGTGTCGCAATCCGGCGAACTGGACATGGAGTAGCAGCGCGTCAGCCGCTTGCCGCCGAGCACCACGCGAAAGCCCAGGTACTGCCCCGCCTTGTACTGGAAGCGCGCTTCCAGCTCAGCGGGTATCCGCAGCACCAGCGAACGGCTGTCGTGGGTCTCGTTGATCACCTCGGCCACTTCCAGCTGGAAGGCGCCGGACTGCTGCGGCTCGATCACAAGTGGCTGCACGCTACCCATCACAATCTCCGGATCAAAGCAGACCGCTGACGGTCTGCGCGTTGTCGATACGCAGCTCGCTGCCGTTGATGAAGCGCGATTCATCGGAGGCGAGGAAGAGCACCAGGTTGGCGATGTCGCGCGGGGCGCACATGCGGTTCTTCGGGTCCTGGTCCAGCACCTCTTGCGGCACGTTCTGCAGGCCCGTCAGCGGCTGGGTCATCGGTGTGTTGATGCCGTCCGGGTGCACGCTGTTGCAACGGATGCGGTAGCCCTGCTGCTTGCAGTGCAGCGCGACGGAGCGGGTCAGTGCGGCCACCGCGCCCTTGGAGGCGGAGTAGGCGCAGAAGGCCGGCATGCCACCCAGGGCGGCAACCGACGACATGTTGATGATCGAGCCGCCGCCGCTGTCTTTCATCGCCGCGATGGCGTGCTTGCAGCCGAGGAAGTAGCCGTCGCTGTTGATCCGCTGGATCCTCTGCCACAGCTCAAGGCTGGTGTCCTCGATGCTGGCCAGGGCGAGGATGCCGGCGTTGTTCACCAGCACATCGAGGCGGCCGAAGGTTTCCAGGGTGACCTTGATGACGTTCTGCCAATCGGCTTCGCTGGAAATGTCCTGGCGGACGAACAGCGCGTTCGCGCCGATCTCCGCAGCTACCTGGCGGCCGGCCTCGTCATTGAGGTCGGTGAGCACCACTTTCGCCCCTTCGCTGGCCAGCAGCAGCGCGTCATCGCGCCCCGCACCACTGGCGGCGCCGGTGACGATGCAGACCTTGCCTTCGACTCGTTTCATTGTTGTTCTCCTTGGAAAGCCAGAGCGGCACTAACCAGGCCCGCCACATGAGCACCGACCCGGCGTCCAGAGTGGACGCAGTCGGCCAGGGACAGGCCGGACACATAAAAATTGGAGGCCACGCCCACCGCATTGCGGCCGGCGCTGAACAGGCCGGGGACGGGCTGGCCGTCTTCCCCCAGCACCTGGCCGCTGCGCTCGCACACGGTCAGGCCGCCGAGGGTGATCACCGGACAGGGGAAGAGCTTGCTGTCGAACGAGAGGTCCAGGGCATACCAGGGGCCTTCGTCCAGGGGCGCGAGGAACGCTTTCGATTTGCCCAGTTCGTCGTTGCGGTCTCCCCGCGCTGCGGCGTTATAGGCGGCAACCGTGCGTTCGAGGTTCGCCTGCGGCAAGCCGGTACGCTCCGCCAGTTCGGCGAGGCTGCGACCCCGGCGGGCGTTGAATAGCATGTTGAGCACGGCCGGCAGGCGCTGGAAGGACCAGACCTTGCCCGGTCCGACCTGGGCGTAGGCTTCCTTCATCAGCGCACGGTTGAGGATGAGGATGGCGCGGCCGCCCTGCTCCTCCACCATGGCGTGGCCGAGCTTGGCGCCATACACCTCTTCATTGCAGTAGCGCAGACCTTGCCCGTTGACGATCAGCCCGCGAGCCCAGGCCAGCGGCGGATTGATGAAGCGCCAGGCGCTCGCCCGTTCCATGCGCGCGGTGCGGCCGCCGGCACTCTGGCCAAGGCGGATGCCGCTGCCATCGCAACCGCTGGTACCCAGCGGCAAGCCATCGAGATAGCGCGGCGCATGCACGGTGAGCATGGCGCGGTTGAAGACGAATCCACCCGAGCTGAGCAGCACGCCGTGCAGGGCGCGGATCAGTCGGCGTTGCCCGTGAGCAAGCTCCAGCTCACGCAGCTTGCGGCGCCAGCCTTCGGCAAGAGCCGGTGCATAGGGGTGAATGGCATCGGTCCAGCGGCTCAGCCGTGCGTGGCGCTTCGCGGCACGGCTGCCAGCCGGCAGCTCCCAGGCTTCGACTCCAAGTACGGTGCCGGCATCGTCCAGCACCAGGCGGCGAACCTCGCACTGGCGACGCAGGCGCACGCCCTTGCGCAAGGCGGTGGCGGCCAAGGGACGGAACAGGGCAATCCCGGACATGCCGGAACCCAGCGCACGATGGCCACGGGGAGCCGGACGCGCCTGGGCGGCGTAGCTCGGTACCGCTTCGTTTCCCGAGTAGTAGAGGTAGTACTGGTCGCTGGGGTAGGAGGTTTTCAGCGGCGGCACGCTGCCCTGGAAGGCCGCGCCCTGCTGCTCCAGCCAGGCCAGGTTGGCGCGGCTGTCCTGACAGAAGCCACGCAGCGTCTCGGCGGAAACCGCCTCGTCCACTTCCTGGCGCAGGTAGTCGTACATGGCCTCGACTGAGTCTTCCACACCCGCGTCGGCCTGCTGCGACGTACCGCCACCGGCGTAGACCACGCCGCCGCTGCGTGCCGTGGCACCGCCGCCCTGGAAGCGATCCAGGGCCAGTACCGAAACGCCCCGGCTTGCGGCCTCGATGGCAGCACACACACCGGCACCACCGAAGCCGACCACCAGCAGGTCGGCGCTGTCGTTCCAGGCCACCTGCGCGGCATCACGCACGCGCAGCGGCGCTTCGGGGGTCTGCTCCATGGCCGTCATGGCACGTCCTCAGCTGGCAGCGGCCAGGGACGGCGCGGTCGTGGTGTACGCGCCGTTGAGGTAGACCAGAGGACTGATCTCGGCGCTGTTGTGGATCTCCACAATGCGGCCGATGAAGATGGTGTGGGTGCCGTAGCTGAACTTGCCGTCCTGCTGGCAGAGGATGGCCGACTGGGCATCGCCCAGGTAAGGAATCCCGCCCTCGCTGTTGCGCCAGTCGCCACGCTGGAAACGTGCCTCACCCTTCACCGGGCCGCTGCACAGGTGGGAGAGTTCCTCCTGCTCCAGCCCGAGGATGTTCACGCAGAAGTCCGCGCCCGCATCCAGCACGGCGTGCAGCGACGCGGTCTTGTTCACGCAAATGAGCAGCGACGGCGGCTCGGTGGAAAGCGAATCCACGGCGGTGGCGGACATGGCGAACCGCTCCTGGCCGTTGCTGGTGGTGATGATGGTCACGGACTTGGCCAGACGACGCATCGCCTGGAGCATCTCGCCTTTCAGATCGGCCTGGCTCATCGCACTGCCCTCTTGTTGTTCTCAAGTGGAGCCGATTCTTCGCCAGGCCCCCGGGGCAGTCATCGTCCGAGGGGACTAGTCGTCCGAGCGTCGATGCTCGTGCTTCTTGTGGGAGCGAATTCATTCGCGAAAGGGCAGCGCAGTTGACCAATGGGAGCCGGAAAGGGCAGGCCTGCGGCCTGCTTCGCGAATGAATTCGCTCCTACAAGAAAGCCGGCCCTGCCAACCGGGAATTCCGCGCTCGTGCCATTAGCGAATGAATTCGCCCCTACAAAGAGCGGTCCCCATGGGACATCTCCGGCATATGGTCCGTTTGAAGGATGCCGCCCCGCTTGCCCGTTGTTTGAATGCCCGGCGATAGGTGGAAAAGCCTTCAACAGGAGAACAACAACATGCTCGACCAAGACCTGATCCGCCAACGCCTGAAACAACGTGCCAAAGAGCTGGTGCCCGTGCTGCGCGAACGCGCGCCCCTGGCCGCAAAGAACGGCCAGCTGCCGGAAGAAACCATCCGCGATTTCCAGGAAGCGGGCTTCTTCCGCATCCTCCAGCCCGCGCGCTGGGAAGGTTATGAGCTGGAGCCCAAGGACTTCTTCGAGGTGCAGATGACCCTCGCCGAGGGCTGCATGTCGTCCGCCTGGGTGCTGGGCGTGGTGGCCATCCACAACTGGCAGCTGGCGCTGTTCGACGACCGCGCGGCGCAGGATGTCTGGGGCCAGGATTCGAGCGTGCTGATCTCCTCGTCCTATATGCCGGTGGGCAAGGTCACCCGCGTCGAGGGCGGCTTCCGCCTCAGCGGCCGCTGGGGTTTCTCCTCCGGCAGCAAGCACTGCCAGTGGGCCTTCCTCGGCGCCATGGTGCCCCCGGAGAAGGAAGGCGACGGCCCGGACTACCGCACCTTCCTGGTTCCGCGCAGCAACTACAGCATCATCGACAACTGGGACGTGATGGGCCTGGAAGCCACCGGCTCCCATGACGTCCTGGTGGAAGACGTATTCGTGCCCGAGTACCACACCCACCGCTCCATCGACGGTTTCATGCAGAACAGCCCGGGCAACGCGGTGAACACCGCGCCGCTGTTCCGCCTGCCCTTCGGGCAGATCTTCGTGCGCGCGGTGTCGTCCTCCACCATCGGTGCGCTGCAAGGCGCCATCGACCTGTTCATCGAGGCCAACAAGAGCCGCGTCGGCGTTAACGACGGCCGCAAGATCATCCAGGACCCCGGCGCCCAGACCGCCCTGGCCAACGCCATGGTCACGGTGGACGAGTGCCGCACCGTGCTGCTGCGCAATTTCGAACTGATGATGGATCGCGCCAAGGCCGGAGAACCGCTGACCATGGCCGAGCGGGTGAAGATGCGCTACGACTCTGCCATCGTCCCGGACAAGTGCGCCGAGGCGGTGAAGGCCCTGATGTACAACAGCGGCGCCTCCACCATCTTCCGCCAGCACGGGATCAACCGCGCCTTCCGCGATATCCACACCGGCCGCGCCCACGTGGCCAACTGCCCGGGCAAGTACGCACTCAACCTGGGCGGCGTGGGGATGGGGTTGGACAGCACTGACTTCTTCCTCTGATCCCTTTGCGTAAGAGCTGGCTTCTGTAGGATGGGCGGAGCTTGCGATAACCATCAATCCGCGGTGATGGGTATCGCTCCGCTCCACCACATCCTACGGTCCTGAGATCGCGAACCCGCCTCGCCACGACGCCCGCCCCGCGCGGGCGTCGTGCTGTGCGGAGACTCAAGATGACTAGTCCCTTTGGAGGATTCAGCGCGGTTTTCGATCCCACACCATGCGCTCAAGACCCGACATCTCCGGGTTGACCGATCGAAGAACAACAAGGGCAACGCGCATGAAATTCTCCCTGATCTACGAGGCACAGACGATCGACAGCAGCCGCGAAGGCGACCGTCGCATCTTCGACGAAACCGTCGAGCAGGCCGTGCTCGCCGACAAGCTCGGTTTCGACAACTTCTGGTGCGTGGAACACACCGCGCTGACCAACTACTCCCACATGTCCGCGCCGGAAACCATGCTGGCCTTCGTCGCCGGCAAAACCGAGCGCATCGGCATCGGCCACGGCGTGGTCTGCCTGCCGCCGGCCATGAACCACCCGGTGAAGGTGGCTGAGCGCATCGCCACCCTCGACCTGCTGTCCAAGGGCCGTGTGCATTTCGGCGTGGGCAAGGGCGGTACCCAGCAGGAATCCGGCACCTTCGGCTACGACCTGGCCACCCTGCAACCGCAGATCGACGAAGCCATGTACCTGATCCCGAAGATGTTCGTGCAGGACGAGATCGAACATAACGGCGACTTCGTGAAGATCCCGAAACGCCCGATCCATCCCAAGCCGTACCAGGACCCGCACCCGCCGATGTACCTGGCCTGCACCAACACCGAGTCGCTGAAGAACGCCGGCGGCCGTGGCATGGGCGCCCTGGTGCTGGGCTTCGGCGGCCCCGAGGAAATCGCCAAGAAGGTCGCCGTGTACCACGAGGCCTGGGACAACCGTGACGAGAAGAACCAGGTGGGCTTCCGCCCGAATCGCCACATCGCCGCCCTGTGCCCGGCCATCGTCCTGGACGACAACGAGAAGGCCCGCCACATCGGCATTCGTGGCCAGCGCTACTTCATGGAATCCCTGGCCTACTGGTACGCCGGCGGCGAGCGCCCGGACCCGGAGAAATGGAAGGACGACACCTTCGTCGACGGTAACGGCCAGGCGGTGATCAAGTCGCGCTTCGCCTCCGAAGAGGTCAAGGTCGACTTCTCCGACCCGACCATGGCGATGATGAACCCCAACCATGCCTACGGCACCGTGAGCGACTGCATCGGCTATGTGCAGCGCCTGATCGACGCCGGCGCCGACGAAATCCTCTTCATCTGCCAGATGGGCACCGTGCCCCAGTGGGCGCAGCTGGAGACGCTGAAGAACATCGGCGAACACGTGATTCCCTATTTCCGCAAACAGAAGGACTGACCTGAGCAGCGGAGTGAGGAATGAAAAACGGGCCTTCGGGCCCGTTTTCTTTTTTGGATGGCACAACGGCAGGGGCTCTTCCTGTGGGGGCGAATTCATTCGCTGATGCAGATTGACGAGCTGCCATTGGAATCCCGCGCGGGGCACTACCCCCTCTCCCCCGGCCCCTCTCCCTGAAGCGGAGAGGGGTGACTCGCGCCGGCACCGCCCTGCCCTGGCACATATCCTGTGGGGGCGAGTTCATTCGCCATGCAGATCAAAGATCTGCCGTAGGTTGGTCCGAGGAACGAGGCCCAACAATGCGGTCTCGATCGTTGGGTTTCGCTTCGCCCTAGCGGAACGCCGCCCGCCACAACCTACCTAGCCCGACTTCTTCACAATCGCCTCGGCAATGCTCGCCGGTGCTTCGGCGTAGCGGGCGAATTCCATGGAGAAGCTGGCGCGGCCCTGGGACATGGAGCGCACGTCGGTGGCGTAGCCGAACATTTCGCCCAGGGGCACTTCGGCGCGGATGATCTTGCCGGACACGCCGTCGTCCATGCCGTGGATCAGGCCCCGGCGGCGGTTGAGGTCACCCATGATGTCGCCCATGTAATCCTCTGGCGTCACCACTTCCAGCTTCATCACCGGCTCCAGCAGCACCGCGCCGCCCTTCTGCGAGAGCTGCTTGGTGGCCATGGAGGCGGCGATCTTGAAGGCCATCTCGCTGGAGTCCACATCGTGGTAGGAGCCGTCGAACACCGCGGCTTTCAGACCGATCAGGGGATAACCGGCAAGCACGCCGTTCTTCATCTGCTCCTCGATGCCTTTCTGGATGGCCGGGACGAACTCGCGGGGCACGACGCCGCCCACCACTTCGTTGACGAATTCCAGGCCCTCCTGCCCTTCGTCCGCCGGCGCAAAGCGAATCCAGCAATGGCCGTACTGGCCACGGCCGCCGGACTGGCGAACGAACTTGCCTTCGATCTCGCAGGTCTTGCGGATGGTCTCGCGGTAGGCCACCTGGGGTTTACCGGTGTTGGCCTCGACGCCGAACTCGCGCTTCATGCGGTCGACGATGATGTCCAGGTGCAGCTCGCCCATGCCGGAGATGATGGTCTGCCCGGTTTCCTCGTCCGTCTTCACCCGGAATGACGGGTCTTCCTGCGCCAGCCGGCCAAGGGCGATGCCCATCTTCTCCTGGTCAGCCTTGGTCTTGGGTTCGACGGCGATGGAGATCACCGGCTCGGGGAAGTCCATGCGTTCCAGCACGATCGGCTTGTTCAGGTCGCACAGCGTGTCGCCAGTGGTGACGTCCTTCATGCCGATCAGTGCGGCGATATCCCCGGCACGCACTTCCTTGATCTCTGCGCGGTGGTTGGCGTGCATCTGCACCATGCGGCCGACGCGTTCCTTCTTGCTCTTGACCGAGTTGAGCACGGCATCGCCCGAGTTCAGTACACCGGAGTAGACACGGACGAAGGTCAGGGTACCGACGAAGGGGTCGGTGGCGATCTTGAAGGCCAGGGACGAGAAGGGTTCGGCATCGTCGGCGTGGCGTTCGTCTTCCTTCTCCGGGTGGTCCGGATGGGTGCCGCGAATGGACGGAATCTCGGTCGGCGCTGGCAGAAGCTCGACCACGGCATCCAGCACCAGCGGCACGCCCTTGTTCTTGAACGACGAGCCGCACACCGCCGGCACCACTTCGCAGGACAGGGTGCGGATGCGCAGGCCGGCCTTGATCTCCTCTTCGCTCAGGTCGCCCTCGTCGAGGTACTTGGTCATCAGCTCCTCGTTGGCCTCGGCCGCAACCTCCAGCATCACGTTGCGCCAGTGGCTCGCCGCTTTCTGCATGTCGGCGGGAATCTCCTCCTCGCGGAAACTGGCGCCCTGGTCGGCATCGTTCCAGTAGATGGCCTTCATGCGGATGAGGTCGATCTGGCCGTTGAAGTTCTCTTCCTGGCCGATGGGCAGCTGGATCGGCACCGGGGTATGGCCGAGGCGCTTCTTGATCTGCTCCACCACCCGCAGGAAGTCGGCGCCGGCGCGGTCCATCTTGTTCACGTAGGCAATGCGCGGCACGTGGTATTTGTCGGCCTGGCGCCAGACCGTCTCGGATTGCGGTTCCACCCCGTCGGCGCCGCTGAACACCACCACCGCGCCGTCCAGCACGCGCAGGGAGCGCTCCACCTCGATGGTGAAGTCGACGTGGCCGGGTGTGTCGATGATGTTGATGCGGAACTTGTCGAGCTGCTTGCGCGAGCCGCTCCAGAAGGCCGTGGTGGCCGCCGAGGTGATGGTGATCCCGCGTTCCTGTTCCTGGACCATCCAGTCCATGGTCGCGGCGCCGTCATGCACCTCGCCCATCTTGTGGTTGACCCCGGTGTAATAGAGAACCCGTTCGGTGGTGGTGGTCTTGCCGGCATCCACGTGGGCCACTATGCCGATGTTGCGGTAGTGGCTGATGGGGGTTGTACGGGCCATGGCGATCACCTCCGTGCGGGTTATGAGTTATGGCAGGGCCGCACGCACACCGGCGGTGCCACCGGCACCGGGTTCGAGTACAAGGGTTGTGGGCAAATGGCCTGCTGCAAGGGAATGGCAGTCCCCAAGACCGCACGTCCCCTCCCCTAACGCTAGCACCGCCTCGACCACACCACCGGCCACTCATCCGCTAGTCCAGGCGGACGATGCCGGACCGCGCGCCAGGCCGCATGGTCTGGGCGCATTCATAACAACAAGGACCTTGCCGTGGAAAAGATCATCTACACCCTGTGGCGCGACCCGCAGGACAGCCTCGACAGCTTCTCCCAGCGCCTGCGTGGTGCAGTCGCCGAGCAGCTCTTCACCCTGGGCGCCCGTGGCCTGCAGGTAAACCTGGCCGACGCCGACGTCGCTCCCGCCGCCGGCCTGCGCCAGGAAAACAACCGGCCGCTGCCGGACGCTACCCTGTCGCTCTGGGCCGACAGCGCCAACATCGACGTGCGCCGCCCCTTCGATGACGTCCTGAAAGCGGTTTCCAGCCGCCTGGCGGCCTACCTGGTGAGCGAATCGGTGGTGATTCGCAATACCCGCTTCCCCGCCCACACCGGCCAGCGCACCCACGGTTTCTCGCAGATCGCCTTCCTCAGCTGCCCACCGCGCCTGACCCGCGACGCCTGGCTGGATATCTGGCGCAACCACCACACCCGGGTCGCCATCGACACCCAGGACAATTTCCTCTACGTGCAGAACCTGGTGGTGCGCGCCCTCACCCACGGCGCCGCGCCGGTGGACGCGATAGTCGAGGAAGCCTTCCCCCCGGCCGCCATGACCGATCCCATGGCCTTCTTCGATGCGCCGGGAGACGAGGCGAAGTTCCAGCAGAACCTCGCGGCGATGATGGACAGCTGCAATCGCTTCATCGATTTCGACAAGCTCGACGTACTCCCCACCAGCCAGTACGTGCTCAAGACCGCTGCCGCGCTTTGAGCCCAAGGGGAGCGGCCGTCCGGCTGCTCCCCGTTCGTGGGCAGGTCCTGCTACAGGCCGCCCACCACGCGCGACCCGCCACGGGCCCTGTCGACAAACATGCTTCCGACGACCTCCTTCGGGTAGGAATAGCACCCCCGGGAATCGGTGCATGACCGCTGATCTTCCGCCTTCCGGGCAGCCTCGAAACCCCGACCTATACTGTTAGCCCCGGCAGACCACAAGGCTCGCCGCGATCTGTGCTGCCCTCGCGGTAGCCCCCGACAGCCAGACACAAAGGAGGACGTACATGGCAATCCGCATTGGTGATGAAGCGCCCGATTTCACCGTGGACAGCACCGAAGGCACCATCAATTTCCACCAGTGGATCGGTGACCAGTGGGCCATCCTGTTCTCCCACCCGAAGGACTTCACTCCGGTCTGCACCACTGAGCTGGGCTACATGGCCAAGCTCAAACCCGAATTCGACAAGCGCAATACCAAGGTGATCGGCCTCTCCGTGGACCCGGTCAGCGACCACCGCAAATGGGTGGGTGATATCGAGGAAACCCAGGGGCACGCGGTCAACTACCCGATGATCGGCGACGACAACCTGGTGGTGGCCAAGCTCTACGACATGATCCACCCCAACGCCAGCGCCGGCCCGCGCACTGCCGTGGACAACGCCACGGTGCGTTCGGTGTTCATCATCGGCCCGGACAAGAAGGTCAAGGCCATGCTCATCTACCCCATGAGCGCCGGCCGCAACTTCGACGAGGTGCTGCGCCTGCTGGACTCGCTGCAGCTCAACGCCAAGCACACGGTGGCGACGCCGGTGAACTGGCGTCCGGGTGACGACGTGATCATCCCCACCTCGGTCTCCGACGAAGACGCGAAGAAGAAGTACCCCGATGGCTACAAGACCCTGAAGCCCTACTTGCGGGTCGTCGCCCAGCCGAAATGACCGCTCGCGCGCCCTCCACGGAGGGTGCGCCACGGCCTGCCATACTGTCCTGCATGGTCAGGGCAACATTCCGATTCTACGAAGAGCTCAACGACTTCCTGCCGGCCGGACGGCGCCGACAGGCCTTCACCTGCGCCTGTGCCCGGGCGGCCACCGTCAAGCACATGATCGAAGCCCTGGGCGTGCCCCACACCGAAGTGGAACTGGTGCTGCTCAACGGCGAGTCGGTGGGCTTCGAGCGGGTGATACTCGACGGCGACCGGGTGGCGGTCTATCCCAAGTTCGAGACGCTGGACATCAGCCCGCTGCTCATGGTCCGCGCTCGCCCGCTGCGGGTGCTGCGCTTCGTCGCCGACGCGCACCTCGGCGGCTTGGCCAGCCTGCTGCGCATGTGCGGCTTCGATACGCTCTACGACAACGGCTTCGAAGACGGCCAGATCGCCGAGATCTCGGCCCATGAAGGGCGCATCGTGCTGACCCGCGACCGCGAGCTGCTCAAGCGCCGCATCATCACCCACGGCTGTTACGTGCACGCCCTGAAACCCTCGCTGCAACTGCGCGAGCTGTTCGAGCGTCTGGACCTGGCCCGCAGCGCCAACCCCTTCAGCCGCTGCCTGCACTGCAACCATCCGCTCCACGAGATCGCCCCAGAGCTCGCCCGCCCCCGAGTTCCGCCCAAGGTCGGCGCGCTCTACTCGCGATTCCTCAGTTGCGCCGCCTGTGATCGCCTGTACTGGGAAGGCTCCCACTGGCGAAGCATGTGTACGTTGCTCGCGCCCTTGATGGTTGTGGATAAATCCAACGAAGCCTGATCGGCGTCTACCCACAAAAACGGTGGATGAAGCTGTGGATAACCTGTCGGGAGATGGCCAGGGGCCAGATGTCGCGCGGGGCTGCGCGCCTCGGGTCAATTTCTGAGCTATTACAAGCGGTTAGGGACGTCCGCGCCGGCTGATACCCCCCTCACCCCCGGCCCCTCTCCCGAAGGGAGAGGGGTGACACATGCCGGTCATCCCGAGGCACGGACAGCCCCCTCTCCCTCTGGGAGAGGGTTGGGGTGAGGGAGTTGGCCCAGCCCCGAATTCTCCCCCTACAACGGCATCCGCGCCCGCCTCGACTGCTGACCAACGGGCGTTGCCGCCGGCTGACGAATCAGCGCCGCGCGCCATTCGTTGGCGGTGGCAGGATCGGCGTCCTGCAACAGGTTCACCTTGCCCGCCACCAGGGTCGCCACCGGCACACCATCGCGCAGCAGCAGGCGATTGCCTGCCACGGCCGGCACCTTGGCGCCAGCCAGCAAGGTGCCCAGCAGGTTCAGCGGATCGCAGGCAGCGAGGCTGACCAGGCTGCCGTCCAGCGGGCGCTTGCGGACTTCCCGCAGCAGGCCGACAGCTTCCGGCAGGGCGAACTGCTCGCCGGACACACCCGCCACGAATCGGCCGCCACGAATCTCGCCGCGCGCTTCCAGGCGGTGATAGACCCGCAGCAGGTCGCGCCAGGGCGGTAGCCAATCGGCTTCCCGCTCCAGCAGGCGCCAGCCCACCACGCCATAACGGCGCAGCAGGGTGCGCGCCACATGTTCCAGGCTCTCGGCCGGAACCTTGCCGTTGCCCTTCTCCGTCCTGCCCCGCAACAAGGCCCAGCGCCCGGCGTCCTGCATGTTGGCCAGGGCCATACGCGCACGACGGTCATGCCGGCTGCGGCGCGCGGCCGGCAGCAGCAAGGAACGCAGGCCGGCGAAGCTGTCGGCATTGGCCAGGCCCAGCGCCACCAGCTCGCCGAGGCAATCCTCCAGCTCACTGCGCAGCAGGTGGGCCTCGTCCAACAGTTCGTCGAAGAACAGCGCGCCCTGGCTGGCCAGCACCTGGCGCACCCGCTCGGCGCGCGGGGACGGTTCCGGGGTCGGTGCATCCTGCAGGCAGGCCCGCCAGAGGCCCAGGCTCTTGCGCGGCAAAAGCAGGATGGGGGTGCTGCGCACTGGCCCCGCCGCCACCTTGCCGCGCCCGCCCAGGCGGCACCAGACCAGCCGGCCAGCGCGGCACAAGTCATCCAGCCAGTTGATGCCGTAGTCGGCCACGCGGCTGGGCAATATCTCGCTTTCCCAGGCGCCCGCCGCTGCCTCAAAACCCTCCAGTTGCCCCAGCACCGTGGCCAGGGCTTCGGCACCGCGAACCTGGGCGGAGGGCGCAACGCGCTGCCAGTCGAACAGGAAGCGCATGAAGTCGGCGCGCTCCACGGGTTCGATCTCCCGGCGCAACCGCTTGACCGTGTAGCGATGGATGCGCGCCAGCAGATGGCGCTCGCACCATTCCTCTTCTGCCGTGCCCGGCGTGAAGCGGCCTCGCAGCACCTGGCCTTCACGCTCCAGGCTGGCCAGGGCGAAGGTCAGATCCGCAGGGGGCTGGTGCAGATCAGCAGCCAGTTTCACCAGCGTCAGGGGGCCGAAACCACCAAGCCGGGCACGCACCACTTCCAGCAACGCCGTGTCCGCTGACCAATCGGCGGTGAAGCCCTCAGGCGCCGTAATAGTCGGCTTGAGAACGGCATCCGGAAAAAGCGCACGGAACTGTTCCAGCCGCTCGGCCGCCAGCCACAAAGCCGGATGGCCATCCACGTGCAGGCAAGTCACGCGGCGTGCCTTGGCCAATTGCGCCAGCCAACCGTTCCAGCCCTGATTGGCCTCCACTTCGGCCTGGGTGATGCAGGCCAGGGCCAGCACGGCTTCGTGCATTTCATCGGCGTCGCGCACCTGCGGCCAGGCTTCCTCGGCCACCGCCGTGATGGCGTCGGCGTCCAGCGCGCCGAGGTCGTCGGCGGATTCCGGGTCGGTCCAGCGGCGTTGCTGCACGGCCTGGGTGCGACGCTCTTCCAGCGGTGCATCGTCGAGGAAGGCATAGGGGCGCGCGCCAAGGATTTCCGCAGCCAGGGACGACGGCGCCGGCAGGTCGCGGGCGACCAGTTCCACCTCGCCACGCTCCATACGCCGCAACAGCGCCAGCCAGCCTTCGGTATCCATGGCGTCGTGCAGGCAGTCGTCCAGGGTCTGGGCCACCAGCGGGTGATCGGGAATCTCGCGCTCGCCCACCAGGTTCTCCTGGCAGGCCACCTGGTCGGGGAAGACGCTGGCCAGCAGGTCTTCGCTGCGCATGCGCTGGATCTGCGGCGCCACCTTGCGGCCACCGGAATAGCGGGGCAGGGCCAACGCGGCAGAGGCGTTCCAGCGCCAGCGAACGCCGAACAGCGGCGCGTCGAGGATGGCCTGGATCAGAAGATGCTCGGCGCTGCTGGAGTGCAGGTAGCGCCAGACTTCCTCCAGCGGAAAGCTGTGGCTGGTGGACAGCGAAAGGATCAGCGCATCCTCGGTGGCCGCCGCCTGCAGCTCGAAGTTGAAGCTGCGGCAGAAGCGCTTGCGCAGCGCGAGCCCCCAGGCGCGGTTGAGCCGGCTGCCGAAGGGCGAATGGATGATCAGCTGCATGCCGCCGGTTTCGTCGAAGAAGCGCTCCATCACCAGCCGCCGCTGAGTCGGCAATGCCCCCAGCGAAGCCCTGGCCCGCGCCAGGTATTCGACGATCTGCCGTGCCGCCGCGTCGCTGAGGCCGATGTCTTCGCGCAATCCCTCAATCGCCCGCTCGATCCCGCTTGTCTCCCCTCTCCCTCGGGGAGAGGGGCCGGGGGTGAGGGTAGCCGCAGTCTGCTCGGTGTCTCCCAACAACGCTTCAACCCGTCCCCTCAACCTCGCCACCGCTGCCGACAGTTCATCCGTGCGCCCCGGCGCTTCCCCCAGCCAAAAGGGAATGTTCGGCGGCTGGCCCTGGGCGTCTTCCACCCGCACCCGGCCCGGCTCCACCCGGAGGATGCGGTAGGACTGATTGCCCAGCTGGAACACGTCGCCGGCCAGGCTCTCCACGGCGAAGTCCTCGTGCACGCTACCCACCGGCACGCCCTGGGGTTCCAGCACCACCGCGTAATCGGCGGTCTCGGGAATCGCGCCACCGGAAGTGATGGCGGTCAGGCGCGCAGAGCGCCGGCCGCGCAAACGGCGATTCACCGCATCGCGATGCAGGTAGGCGCCACGCACGCCCTGGCGGCCGTTGTAGCCCTCGGACAGCATTCTCACCAAGGCGTCGAAGCGGTCCCGCGCCAGGTCCGCGTAAGGCATGGCGCGGATCATCAAGCGGTACAGCTCATCCTCGCCCCACTCCTGGCAGGCCACCTCGGCCACCATCTGCTGGGCCAGCACATCCAGCGGCGCATGGGGAATCACCAGCGCGTCCAACTCATCGCGGCGCACGCAATCCAGCAGCGCCGCACACTCGATCAGGTCGTCCCGGGATTGCGGGAACAGCCGCCCCTTGGGCGTGCCGCCGACGCTGTGGCCGGAGCGGCCGACCCGCTGCAGGAAGGCGGCGATGCTGCGTGGCGAACCGAGTTGGCAGACCAGCTCCACGTCGCCGATGTCGATGCCCAGCTCCAGCGAAGCCGTGGCCACCAACACCTTGAGCTCGCCACGCTTGAGGCGCTGCTCGGCATCCAGGCGCAGGTCCCGCGCCAGGCTGCCGTGGTGAGCGGCAACAGCGGCGGTGCCCAGGCGCTCGGAAAGGTGGCGGGTGACGCGCTCGGCCAGGCGCCGGGTGTTGACGAAAACCAGGGTGGTGCGATGTTCGGCGACCAGCTCGGCGAGGCGGTCGTAGACCTTCTCCCAGGCGTCATTGCTCAGCACCGCTTCCAGCGGCACCGGCGGCACTTCGAGGGCGAGATCGCGTTCGCGGCTGTAGCCTACGTCCACCAGGGTGCAGGTATCGCGGCCCTGCCCCATGAGGAACTCCGCCACGCGCTCGATGGGCTTCTGCGTGGCGGACAGGCCGATGCGCTGCAAGCTGCGTCCGCACAGGGCTTCCAGGCGCTCGGCACTGAGCATCAGGTGGCTGCCGCGCTTGCTGCCGGCGATGGCGTGGATCTCGTCGATGATCAGGCTGCGGCAGCCGGCCAGCATGGCGCGGCCGGATTCGGAGCCAAGCAGGATGTAGAGGGATTCCGGCGTGGTCACCAGGATGTGCGGCGGGCGCTTGCGCATGGCGTCGCGCTCGGCCTGGGGTGTATCGCCGGTGCGCACGGCGGTGCGGATATCCACATCCTCCAGTCCCAGCCGCGAAAGCTCCGCGCGGATGCCCGCCAGGGGCTCCTCCAGATTGATGCGGATGTCGTTGGACAACGCCTTCAACGGCGAGACGTAGACCACTGTGCAGCGGTCCGGCAGGCCGCCCTGCTCCAGCCCTTCGTGGACCAGTTCGTCGATAGCGGAAAGGAAGGCGGTGAGGGTCTTGCCCGACCCGGTGGGCGCTGCCACCAGTGTGCTCGCGCCAGCGCGTATGGCCGGCCAGGCGCGTGCCTGGGCTGCCGTCGGCGCGGGGAAGCTGGTGCGGAACCAGGCGGCGACGGCGGGATGGAAACCCTCCAGCGCGGCCGGTATGGGTGAGCGGGTCGAGGTCATGGCTCCCACTATGGTTGGCCTGCAACCACCGCTCAAGAGAGACGGACCGATGGTCGCCATCCGGCAGACCGTTGCCTGCCGGCGGCAAGCCCCTGCCGCAGCATTGGCACGCCAGTACTCAAAGTCCCAGCAACCACGTGCCTTTCAGCAAACTGGCCCGAATAATGCTGATCAAGTGGTCAGATCGCGCAGAGGAACTGCCATGACCACCATTTCCGCCAATTCGGCCATTTCCCGCTACCTCGGTCTCGCCTCCCGGAGCAACAGCAGCAACAGCACCGGCACAGAAAAGACCGAGTCCAAGGCCGCAGACAAATCGACCGCCACCCAAGACCCGGTGGCCGACCTGCGCCGCTATGCCAACGCCCTGATCGCCCAGAGCCGTGGCGGCCTGTTCCGCGCCATGAGCGGCGGTGGCAATGCCATCGGCGGCAGCCATTTCAGCGGCACCCAGCCCACGAAGACGACCCCATCATCTGGCGGCGCCGACAAGATCCAGCTGCCGGATGTCGCCGAGCTGGACCGGGACGAAGCCCTGAAGCTCAAGGACAAGGTGCAGAAGCTGATCGACGCCGGCTTCGACGAGAAGGACAGCGGCCTCGGTTTTGTCGGCTACGACGGCGACAAGAAAACGAACTCCCTGACCACCTACCGCGACTGGCTGCAGGCCAAGGGCGGGGTCAGCATCTACGTCTGACCGCTGGCCGCTGACCGCCGGCCACTCATCGGCTGGCCGGACCGACCGGCAATAAGCCATCGGCAGGCCACTAAACTAAAAGTGTCCCGTGATTGCGGGACACGGAGGGGGCCACTCCAGCTACACACGACTCGGCTGCCGCGGCTCCTTCCACAGACTCTCTACGCTCCCCGCCGCTTTTCGCTATCTGCCCGCTCATCGAAGGAGGACAGGCAATGGACGAATCCAGGCTCAACGAGTTCATGGGCAAGCTGGTCTCCGACATGGGTGGCGCAGCGATGCTCGCCAATATCATCGTCGGCGACGAACTCGGCCTGTATCGCGCGATGGCCGACAGCCAGCCGGTGAGCCCGGACGAGCTGGCCAACCGCACCGGTTGCAACGCGCGCCTGCTGCGTGAATGGCTGAGCGCCCACGCCGCTTCCGGCTACATGGAACACGACAACGGGCGCTTCCGCCTGCCGGAAGAACAGGCGCTCGCCCTGGCCGTGGAAGACTCGCCGGTGTACGTGGCCGGCGGTGCTTCGGTCATCGCGGCGCTCTTCCACGACAAGGACAAGCTGGTGAAAGCCATGCGCGGCGATGGTGCCCTCGCCTGGGGCGATCACCACCCGTGCATGTTCAGCGGCACCGAGCGTTTCTTCCGCCCCGGCTACCGCGCCCACCTGGTGGCCGAGTGGCTACCGTCCCTGGATGGCGTGGTGGACAAGCTGCAGGCCGGCGCCAAGGTCGCCGACGTCGGTTGCGGCCACGGCGCGTCCACCGTGATCCTGGCCCAGGCCTTTCCCGCCTCGCGCTTCATCGGCTTCGACTACCACGGCCCCTCCATCGAGACCGCCAACCGGCGGGCCCAGGATGGCGGCGTGGCGGACCGCGCGACCTTCGTCCAGGCCAGCGCCAAGGACTACCCCGGCGACGGGTTCGACCTGATCTGCTACTTCGACTGCCTGCACGACATGGGCGATCCGGTGGGTGCCGCCCGGCATGCCTACCAGACGTTGAAGCCCGACGGCACCGTGCTCTTGGTGGAGCCCTTCGCCCACGATCATCTCGACGACAACATGACGCCGGTGGGGCGCCTGTTCTACTCGGCCTCAACCTTCATCTGCACACCCAATTCCCTGTCTCAGGAAGTCGGGCTCGGCCTCGGCGCCCAGGCCGGCGAAGCACGCCTGCGCAAGGTGTTCGAGGAGGCCGGCTTCACCAGCTTCCGCCGAGCCACGGAAACGCCGTTCAACCTGATCCTCGAAGCACGCAAGTGAAGCAACCGGTGGGCGGCATTCGAACCGCCCACCGCCCCCGCCTTGAACATCTCCAAGAAAGTCCTTGTCAGACAGGGAGTAATCTCGCTATTACGCTGATCCATGACCGCCAAAACTTTCCCGCAATAAATCCGTAACTTAGTAGTGCCCAGATAAGAAACACCGCCTCAACCTGCGCCATGGAAATCGGCGCCCAGCATTCCGCCGCGTTGGGTCGACCGGCCCTCCGGCATCGTTGCAAGGAAATTCCGAATGCACAGAAGACAAGTCATCAATGCCCAGGTCAGCCCCAAGGGCGCCCTCGACACCCTCTCCCAATTCGAAGTGCAGCAGCTCAGCGAAGCCGGTTCCGGCCGCATGTACCAGCTCTTCCGCCAGTGCGCCCTGGCCATCCTCAACACCGGCGCGCATAGCGACAACGCCAAGACCATCCTCGACGCCTACAAGGACTTCGAAGTCCGCATTCACCAGCAGGACCGTGGTGTGCGCCTGGAGCTGATCAACGCCCCCGCCGACGCCTTCGTCGACGGCGAGATGATCGCCGGCACCCGCGAGATGCTGTTCAGCGCCCTGCGCGACATCGTCCACACCGAGAACGAACTGAAGAGCCGCCGCTTCGACCTGGACAGCTCCGAAGGCATCACCGACTACGTTTTCCAACTGCTGCGCAACGCCCGCACCCTGCGCGCTGGCGTCGAGCCGAAGATCGTCGTGTGCTGGGGTGGCCACTCCATCAGCACCGACGAATACAAGTACACCAAGAAGGTCGGCCACGAGCTGGGCCTGCGCAGCCTGGACGTCTGCACCGGCTGCGGGCCGGGCGTGATGAAGGGCCCGATGAAGGGCGCCACCATCGGCCACGCCAAGCAGCGCACCCACGGTGGTCGCTACCTGGGCCTGACCGAGCCGGGCATCATCGCCGCCGAGGCCCCCAACCCCATCGTCAACGAACTGGTGATCCTCCCGGACATCGAGAAGCGCCTGGAAGCCTTCGTTCGCGTGGGCCACGGCATCATCATCTTCCCGGGCGGCGCCGGTACGGCGGAGGAATTCCTCTACCTGCTGGGCATCCTGATGCACCCGGACAACCAGGACCTGCCCTTCCCCCTGGTGCTCACCGGGCCGAAGAGCGCAGCGGCTTATCTGGAGCAGTTGCACGCCTTCGTCGGCGCAACCCTGGGCGAAGCCGCACAGGGCCGCTACAAGATCATCATCGACGACCCGGCAGCAGTGGCCATCGAGATGGCCCAGGGCCTCAAGGCGGTGAAGCAGTATCGCCGCGAACGCGCGGATGCCTTCCACTTCAACTGGCTGCTGAAGATCGACGAAAGCTTCCAGCACCCGTTCGAGCCTTCCCACGAGAACATGGCCAGCCTCGAACTGCGCCGCGACCTGCCGCCACACGAGCTGGCCGCCAACCTGCGCCGGGCGTTCTCCGGCATCGTGGCCGGCAACGTGAAGGACAAGGGCATCCGCCTGATCGAACAGCACGGCCCCTATGAGATCCACGGCGACGCGGCGGTGATGCAGCCGCTGGACGAGCTGCTCAAGGCCTTCGTCCGCCAGCACCGGATGAAACTGCCCGGCGGCGCGGCGTATGTGCCCTGCTATCGGGTGGTGCAGAGCGAGACAGCCAAGCTGGCCGGGTAATACCGCTGCCATGTGGGCTTGCAATGTGGGAGCGAATTTATTCGCGATTGAAATCGCTCCCACAGCATCAACCCTGTCGGGTCGATGGCGCCTTTTTCATCCACCATCGGCGCGATTCCGGGCCCCCCAATGGTGAATCGGTGAAGCGTGATCCACCCTACGACAGACCCCATCATTCACCCCAGGACGTGACACGAGGCACTCCGGTCGCGAGATGGCCCGCTCGGGGCTAGTCTCTCCGGGACGCTCGACAGGGGGAATAAAGCGCCATGCGATCCAGCCTTGCCTCCGGCGTGACGCGCCGGGAAATCTGGGCCTGGGCGATGTTCGACTTCGCCAACTCCGGCTACACAACGGTGATCATCACCGCCGTCTTCAACGCCTACTTCGTCGCCGTGGTGGCCGAAGGGAAATCCTGGGGCACCCTGGCCTGGACCAGTACCCTCGCCCTCTCCTACGCCCTGGTGATCCTCACCGCGCCGCTGATCGGCGCCTATGCCGACGCCACCGCACGCAAGAAACGCCTGTTGCTGTTCAGCACCCTCGGCTGCGTGATCTTCACCGCCGCACTGGCCTTGGCCGGACCGGGCGCCATGGCACTGGCGGTGCTCTTCGTGGTGCTGTCGAACTTCTGCTTCGGCACCGGGGAAAACCTGATCGCCGCCTTCCTTCCCGAACTCGCCCGCGATGACGCACTGGGCCGGGTGTCCGGTTGGGGCTGGGGGCTGGGCTACATCGGCGGTCTGGTCAGCCTGGGGGCCTGCCTGGGTTATGTCAGTTGGGCGCAGGGGCAGGGCCAGACAGCCGCGCAGTTCGTGCCGGTCTGCGTAGTCATCACCGCCCTGCTCTTCGCCCTCGCCAGTACCCCGACCTTCCTCTACCTGAAGGAGCGCAGCCAGCCGCAACCGGCCGTGGCGGGCGGCGCCTGGGCACGCTTCGCCCGGACCATGCGCGAAGCCGGGCGCTACCGCGACCTGATGCGCTTCCTCGCCTGCACCGTCTGCTACCAGGCCGGCATCGCCGCAGTGATCAGCCTGGCGGCCATCTACGCCGACCAGGTGATGGGCTTCACCACCCAGGACACGCTGATGCTGATCTTCATCGTCAACATCACCGCCTCCGTCGGCGCGGTGCTGTTCGGCTGGCTGCAGGACCGCATCGGTCACCGCCCAACCCTGGCGCTGACCCTGCTGGGCTGGCTGGCCATGGTGGGGATGATCTGGCTGGCCAGCGGCCCGGCGCTGTTCTGGGCCGCCGCCAACATCGCCGGCCTGTGCATGGGCGCCAGCCAGTCGGCGGGGCGCGCCATCGTCGGCCTGCTCGCCCCGCCCACGCGGTTGGCGGAGTTCTTCGGCCTCTGGGGCCAGGCGGTGAAGCTCTCCGCCATCCTCGGCCCCATGACCTACGGCCTGGCCAGTTGGCTGTCCGGTGGCGACCACCGCCTGGCCATGCTGATCACCGGCAGCTACTTCGTGATCGGCCTGCTGCTACTCGCCAGCGTGCGCCTGGAGCGTGGACGGCGGGCGGCGCTGACCGGCTGAGGCTCATACGCCGAACCAGTTCAACGCTGCCGGGCTGGTGTTCAGGTAGAGGTGCTTGAACTCACTGAACTCATCCAGCCCGGCCCGCGACAGCTCGCGACCGATCCCGCTGGACTTGTAGCCGCCCCAGGGTGCCTGGGGAAAAGCTGCGTTGTAATCGTTGATCCACACCGTGCCGGCCCGCAGCCGGCGAGCCACGCGATGGGCCTTGGCGAGATCGCGGGTCCAGACACCGGCAGCCAGGCCGAAGGGCGTGTCGTTGGCCAGTTGCAGCGCCTCGGCTTCGCCCTCGAAACGCTCCACCGTAATTACCGGACCAAAGATTTCTTCGCGGGCGATGCGCATCTCCGCACGCACATTGCCCAGCAAGGTGGGTTCCAGCCAGAAGCCCCGCTCGAATCCCTCGCCCTGTGGAATCCGCCCACCGGCCAGGAGCTGGGCGCCTTCTTCCAGCGCGCCGTTCACCATGCCTAGGACCTGATCGCGCTGGCTGGCGGATATCACCGGCCCCATCTGCGTGCCGTCGGCCAACCCGGCGCCCAAGCGGATGCGCCGCACCCGTTCGGCCAGCGCCTGGACGAAATCGTCATGGATGTCCGCTTCCACCAGCAGCCGCGAGCCCGCCGAGCAGACCTGGCCGGCATTGAAGTAAACGGCGTTGAGCGCCTGGTCCAGCGCCACTTCGAAATCGGCATCGGCGAAGACGATGTTGGGGTTCTTGCCGCCCAGCTCCAGCGCCACCCGCTTGAAGTTGCCGCTGGCCGCGCGCATCACCTTGCCTCCCGCCGTTGCGCCTCCGGTCAGCGACACCAGGTCGATGTCCGGGCTGGCGGCCAGACGCTCGCCGATCTCACCCGGGCCGGTGAGCAGGTTGAACACCCCTGCCGGCAAACCCACTTGCTCGATCAGCTCGCACAGGCGCAGGGCCGTCAGCGGCGTCAGGCTGCTGGGTTTGATCACCAGGGTGTTGCCCGCAGCCAGCGCCGGGGCGACCTTCCAGGCGAGTTGCAGCAACGGATAGTTCCAGGGCGCGATCAGCGCGCAAACGCCCACCGGCTCACGCTGGTTGAGGCTGATGACATGGGCCGGCGCGTGAGTGTTGGCGGTCCCACCCTCACCTTCCAGCAAGGCGGCATAGAAGCGGAAGGTCGCCACCACATTGGCCACATCACCCTGGCTTTCGCCGAAGGTCTTGCCGGCGTTGAGGGTTTCCAGACGTGCCAGGTGATCGCCATCGACCTCGATGGCGTCGGCGATGCGCCGCAGGATCGCGGCCCGCTCGCAGACACCCAACCAGGGCCAGTCACCCTGGTCGAAGGCACGGCGCGCAGCAGCGATCGCCAGGTCGGCATCCGCCGCAGCGGCGACCGCCACCTGCGCCAGCACGTCCTCATCGGCCGGGTTGATCACCGGCCGCAGCCGGGGTTCGACCGGGTCACGCCACTGGCCGTCGATGAAGAGTTGGTGGGTCGCCATGGGCATCTCCTGGGTTCGGATTGAAGGTGGCGTCACTGTCGGCCAGGCCGCTGGCGGGCGGTTGATGGAATGCGGCGAAACGCTGGCGCATTGCGTCGGTTGAACGAACGCGCCAGGGGAGGTCGCTCCACATCAAGTCGCCCGACCTCAGCTCCCTAGACTCGAATCCAACAACCCACCCCGCATGGAGTCCCCATGGACAAACTCGATCACTGGCAGGCGCGGGTCGACCTCGCCTGCGCCTTCCGCTGGGCCGCCCGCCTGGGCCTGCACGAGGCCATCGCCAACCACTTCAGCCTGGCGGTATCCGCCGATGGCCGGCAGTTCCTGATCAACCCCTACGGCAAGCACTTCTCGGAAATCCGCGCCAGCGACCTGATCCTGGTGGATGCCGATGACCCGAGCACCCTCGACCGCCCCGACGCCCCGGACATCACCGCCTGGGCCCTGCACGGCGCCCTGCACCGCAACCATCCCCAGGCCCGCTGCGTGCTGCACACCCACTCGAAATACGCCACCGCCCTGGCCTGCCTGGCCGACTCGAACCTGCCGCCCATCGAGCAGAACTGCATGCGCTTTTTCGAGCGGGTGGCGATAGACGAAGGTTTCGACGGCATGGGGCTGGGTGATGAAGCGGAACGGGTCAGCCGCCTGCTGGATGGCAAGCCGGTGCTGCTGATGGGCAACCACGGCGTGATGGTCGCCGCCACCAGCGTGGCCCAGGCCTTCGATGACCTCTACTACTTCGAGCGCGCCTGCGAGACCTACATCACCGCCTTGGCCACCGGCCGACCGCTGCGCATCGCCAGCGACGAGGTGGCGCGCAAGACGGCCCGGCAATGGCTGGAGTATCCGGACTTCGCCGAGAAGCACTTCGCGGCGCTCAGGCGGATGCTCGATCGGGAAGAGGTGGAGTATCGGTTGTAGCCCGATGGAACCCGGTGCTGCCGTAGGTTGTGGCTGAGCTCCGCGAAGCCCAACAGGGAATGTGCCCAGGATTGTTGGGCTTCGCTCTGCCCAACCTACGGAAACATCGAGCAGGACAATCGCTATCCCAAACTTCGGGGCTTTTCCCTGTAGGGGCGAATTCATTCGCCAAGCAGGCCGAAGGTTTGCCCTTGGCAGTCCGAGCGGGGCCCACTCCCCTCTCCCCCGGCCCCTCTCCCTGAAGAGGAGAGGGGTGACTCACACTGGCAGTTCCGCGCACTACCTGTAGGGGCGAATTCATTCGCCAAGCAGGCCGAAGGTTTGCCCTTGGGAGTCCGAGCGGGGCCCACTCCCCTCTCCCCCGGCCCCTCTCCCGCAAGCGGGCTAGGGGTAACTCGCGCCTGCAGGGCTGGTGCTCCTCCTGTGGGAGCGACTTCAGTCGCGAAAAGCGGATCGCAGATCCGCCCTTCCCTACGCCCCCTGCCTTGTCAGCGGCTGGCGCATCACCGGGGCGGTCCAGGTCTGGCTGCGGTCTTCGCTGGGCGGGCAGCCGAAGCGGGCGCGGTAGGCGCGGGAGAAATGCTCCAGGGAACCGAAGCCGGAACTGGCGGCCACCTGGGCGACGCTGAGGTTGGTCTGTTGCAGCAGGTTGTGGGCGCGGGCCAGACGCAGGGCGATGTAGTACTTCAGCGGCGACAGCCCGGTGTGCTGCTTGAACTGGCGCTCCAGTTGCCGGCGCGACAGGCCGACGCGGCTGGCGATGGCCTCGCAGTCCAGGGGTTCTTCCAGGGTCTGCTCCATCAAGCGCACAGCGCGGCGCAGCTTGCCCTCGTGCAGCGGTTCACCCTTCTGGCCATCGTCGAGCTGGCTCTCCGTCGGCGCGCGCACCTGCCCCACCAACAGGTGCATGCCGATCTCCCGGGCCAGGTCCGCGTCGATCCGGCTGCCCAGCCAGGTGAGCATCATGTCCAGGATGGCGGCGGCACCCGCACAGGTCAGGCGCTGGCGGTCGAGGCAATAGAGCTGGGCGCGGGAGCGCACCTTGGGATAGCTCTCCTGGAAGCCCGGCAAGTTGTCCCAATGCACCGCCGCGTCGTAGCCATCCAGTACGCCGGCAGCAGCCAGCAGTTCGGTGCCGGTTTCCACCCCCACCAGCACGGCGCCGAACAACGCCTGCTTGCGCAGCCAGCTCTTCAGCAGGTTGTTGCGGCAGTGCCGGTGCACATCGAAGCTGGCGATGACGAAGCAGAGGTCGAACTCCTGCTCCGGGCTGATGCCCGCCTCCACCTGGCTCGACAGGCCATTGCTGGCCTGTACCGGTTGGCCATCCAGCGACAGCAGGGTCCATTGGAACAGCGGCTTCTGGCTCAGCCAGTTGGCGATGGCCAGCGGCTCGGCGACCGCCGCCAATCCCAGGCTCGGGAATGACGGCAACAGCAGCAGGCCGACGCGCAGCGTGCTGTCGCCACCCAGCGGGCGTTCCCGGGAGTTCAGGCCTTCCACGTTCGGCACCTCTCGTCAGTGCTCTGGTTATCGTTGTTGTCCACGCCAGTCCGGATGGGTCCACACCGGGACCTGGGCCGCAGGCAGGGGTGACTGGCCCCGGATCATATCGCTGGCCTTCTCCGCGATCATCACGGTTGGCGCATTGGTGTTGCCACTGACGATGATCGGCATGATCGACGCATCCACCACCCGCAGTCCCTCCAGCCCGTGCACCCGCAGCTCTGGATCGACCACCGCTTCCGGGTCGCTGGCCGGCCCCATCTTGCAGGTCCCGCTGGCGTGGTAGCCGGTTTCGGTCACGCGCCGGGCCCAGGCATCCAGGGCCTGGTCACTGAGGTTCTCCGGCCCCGGCACCAGCTCCTTGCCTTTCAGCGCACGCATGGCCGGCTGCTCGATGATCTCCCGCACCAGCCGCGCACCGGCGCGCATGTCGGCGCGGTCCTGCTCGGTCTTCAGGTAGTTGAACTGGATGCGTGGCGACAGCCGCGGGTCGGCGCCATGCAGGGTGACGCTGCCGAGGCTGGTGGGACGCATCAGGTCGATGTGGATCTGGAAGGCGTGCGCCGGCACCAGGTCGACGCTGCCCGGCTGCACCGCGAGCGGCATGAAGGTGAGCTGCAGGTCCGGGTGCTCGACGCCCGCCCGCGAGCGGATGAAGGCCCCGGCCTCGAAATGGTTGCTCGCGGCCAGGCCGTCGTGGCTGACGAACCAGCGCGCCCCGATCCACCATTTGCCCGGCGCGCGGGTCCAGGGGTAGATGGACACCGGCTGCTTGCACAGGTACTGCACCACGGTGTCCGGATGATCGTTGAGGCGCCGGCCGACGCCGGGCAGGTCATGCACGACCGGCAGGCCATGAGCACGGATTTCCTCCGCCGGACCGACGCCCGATAGCAACAGCAATTGCGGCGAGTTGATCGCCCCGGCGGCGAGGATCACTTCGCGGCGGGCGCGGGCCTGGTGCACCTGGCCGTTCTGCTCGTACTCGATACCGCAGGCGCGGCGCCCCTCGAAGAGAATGCGCAGGCTCAAAGCACCGGTGGCGACCGTGACATTGCCGCGTTGCAACGCCTCGGCCAGGTAGCCACGGGCGGTGCTCCAGCGCTTGCCCTTGCGGGTGGTTCGATCCACCGGGCCGAAGCCTTCCTGGCGGAAGCCGTTGAGGTCGCGGCTCTGCCCATAGCCCGCTTCCACGCCGGCCTGGACGAAGGCGGAACAGAGCGGCGCGTCGATGTTGCCCGCGGTCACGTGCAGGTGCCCGGCGTCGCCGTGGTAGGCGTCGGCACCGTGCTCGTGGTTTTCCGCCCGGATGAAGTAGGGCAGCACGTCCTGGTAGCTCCAGCCGTCGCAGCCCTGCTCGGCCCAGCTGTCGTAGTCGCGGGCATGGCCACGGATGTAGACCATGCCGTTGATGGACGAGGAGCCACCCAGGGTACGACCGCGCGGCGTGCCGATGCGGCGGTTGTCCAGCCAGGGCTCGGGCTCGGTGCTGTAGCTCCAGTTGTAGCGATTGCCGCCAACGACTATGCCCACGGCCGAAGGCATGTCGATGGTCCAGCTCTGGTCCAGCGGCCCGGCTTCCAGCACCAACACCTTCACACCGGGCTCGGCGCCCAGGCGGTTGGCCAGCACGCAGCCGGCCGAGCCTGCGCCGACAATCAGGTAATCGAACTCGGACATGGCACGTCCTCCGGAAGCGGGCTCAGGCCCGCTCCTCGCCATGGATGCCCTTGAACACCAGGCGGTGGAAGTGATGCACCAGGTGCTCGCTCTCGTTGCTGCGCTGGGCGTCGATCATGTAGCGGCCCTGGTCGTAGCCGAGGGAATGCAGGCCCTTCTGCACGGTGATGTTGAGCTCGATGTCTTCCGGCCCCAGCTCTTCGTTCATCCAGCGCATGCAGGCCTTGCTGACCTCCGCTGTCTCTTCGTTGGAGCTGTAGTAACCGAAGCGCAGCAGGGAACGCTCGGCATCCAGCGGAATCATGATGAAGGTGCCGAGGAACTCGGAGAACGGGAAGGTGTAGAAGGTGTTGTTCGGCCACATGCCGATGTTGAAGAAGCACTCGTTCGGGTTCAGGTCTTCCCGCAACTTCACGCCGTAGGCTTCGCCGGCCTGGAGGTTGGCCGGGGCGATGTAGGTCCACCAGTTATCGCGCTTGGTCAGGCGGTAGCCCTTGAAGTCGATCAGCTTGGCCAGGTCGATGTGGCAGGGGCCGGACAGCTTGAAGTGATAGCCCTCGATGGAGTTGTCCATGATCACCTTCCAGTTGGCCGGCACGATCACGTCCTGCTCCTCGATCAGGCGCATGCGCTCGAGGTTGGGGAACACCCGGTGCATCTCCTCGTCGGCGCCGGGGAACAGCTCGGCCAGGGACGGAGCCTTGGGGTCGAGGTTGAAGTAGATGAAGCCGCCCAGTTCCTCCACCCGCACCTGCGGGATGTTGAACTGCTGCAGCTCGAAGTCCTTCATCCGCTCGCAACGCGGCGCGCTGCGCAGGCTGCCGTCCATCTCGTAGCACCAGGAGTGGTAGGCGCAGCGCACCACGCCGCCGGTGGTGCCGCGACGGCTTTCCAGCAGGCGGTTGCCGCGGTGCTGGCAGACGTTGTGGAAGGCGCGGATCTCGCCCTTCATGCTGCGCGCCACCACCACGCTCTGGTCGAACAGGTCCACCACCACGTACTGGCCCGGCTCGCGGAACTCGCTCTTGTGCCCAGCCACATGCCAGGCGTGCATGAAGATGCGGTCGCGCTCGGCCTTGAACAGGCTCTCATCGAAGAAGTAGCGCGACGGCAGGGTGAAGGCAGATTCGGGGTCCTGTTCGGCCCAGCCTTCGATAGAGGTTTGCAGCTTGATGGCTTCGACGGATTGCATGATCGGTACTCCTCCCAGGTGGTGTTCGTGCGGCTCGGCGGCCTGCTTTGGGAGCCAATCTAGGGGAGCAAAAATGGGCGGAATTGACGTCAAGCGACGAGTTGCCAGCGCAAAAGATCAACACCCTCCCCCGCCGTTCCTGGCTGCGGCAGAAGATGTCGTTTCCCATCAAGTGGCAGGTCTACGCCTCCCTATGCTCGGGCAGGCGAAGGGGGCCGAAGAGCCCCACAGCATCCCACTGACTTCTGCCGTAGCCGCCCGATAGGAGCGTCAACCATGTCGAAGAAAGTCCTGTGCCTGCTCGCTGCATCCCTGCTCACCAGCTACTCGGTCACCACCCCGGCGGCCGAGCCCGCCAGCTGCAAGACCGTGCGCATGGCGGAGGTCGGCTGGGCCGATATCTCCGCCACCACGGGACTGGCCAGCACCTTGCTCAAGGGGCTGGGCTACAAGCCGCAGACCCAACTGGCCTCCATTCCCATGGCCTATATGGGCATGGAGAAGAACAACATCGATGTCTACCTGGGCGCCTGGATGCCCTCGATGGAAGTGATCGCCAAACCCTTCCTGGAGAAAGGCAGCGTGGAGAAGGTGCGCACCAACCTGCTGGGCGCCAAGTACACCCTGGCGGTGCCGGCATACACCTTCGATGCCGGGCTGAAGGACTTCAAGGACATCGGCCGCTTCCGCCAGCAACTGGAGGGGCACATCTACGGCATCGAGCCCGGCAACGACGGCAACCTGTTGATCCAGGGGTTGATCGACAAGGGCCAGTTCGGCCTCAACGGCTTCAAGCTGGTGGAGTCCAGCGAAGCCGGCATGCTGGTGCAGGTGCGCCGCGCCGTACAGGCACAAAAGCCCGTGGTGTTCCTGGCCTGGGAACCGCACCCGATGAACACGAAGTTCGCCATTCGCTACCTCAGCGGCGGTGACGCCAGCTTCGGCCCCAACTACGGCAGCGCGGTGGTGGATACCCACACCCGCAAGGGCTACAGCGCGGAGTGCGGCAATGTCGGCGCCCTGCTGAAGAACCTGGAATTCAGCCTGGCCATGGAGAACCAGATCATGGGCGCCATCCTCGATGACAAGGAACAGCCCGAAGCGGCGGCAAAGGCCTGGCTGAAGGCCAACCCACAGGTGCTGGAACAGTGGCTGGCGGGGGTGACGACCTATGACGGGGCGGCGGCGCTGCCGGCGGTGAAGGGTAGCCTGGGGCTGTAGCCCGTAGGGTGCGCTGCGTGTTCAGCCGGGGGACATAGGTAACGGGTGTCGGGAGACATAGGTAACGCATTTACGCTTACGGGATCCGTCGAATGAGGAGTTCGAGCGATGCCGTGGCAGGAGTGCACCACCATGTCGATTCGGCGTGAATTTGTGTGGTTGGCCGAACAGCCGCAGAGCAATGTCCGCGAGCTGTGCCGACGCTATGGCATCAG